>JAMOPZ010000152.1 GCA_027064245.1 Campylobacterales bacterium | reverse complement strand
AAAGCAAATATAGTTGTTTATAATAAACCTATAGAGAATATTGAGGAAGCTGATGATTTTGTACCAATTGCTGTAAATGGATGTGGCAAGACTTACAATATAGGTACAACTTACACAAAATTATATAAAACAAATGATACTTATGATGTAAATGATAGTATAGCTTTTTATAGTTTGATTTTTGATTTTACTAATCCTATGAAGAATTTTATGGATATGATGCAAGATATGGCACAAAATCATAGAAATAGATTAAAAAAGGAGAATAATTTTATATTTCATAATGAATTTCAGTTTAAATTTGCTCCATTTTTAAATACACAAATAACAAATATTATACCATCTATGGCTAATTCATTTAGAGTTCTTGAAAATAAAAATGTAAATATAGCAGTATTGGATTGTGGAAGTACAAAAGATAATCTTATTATTAAAGAGATTTTACCTATACATATAGAACCAGATACTAAATGTACAAAAATGTGTTGTAAGATAGATTTTTTTGGTCATTTTTCATTTGGAAGCTGTATATGGCCTTTTACTATGATGTGTAATATGATGAAGGTATTTGAGAATTTTTCAGAAGATATGCTTGGCAATAGTATGTGGCATGTAAATAGTGATGAAACATCATGTAGTGATGCAAATATGTTTAGCTTTAGTTTTAAAGTTCGTTCAAAAGAGAAAGTACTTTTAAAGTATTAAAAAAAAGGAAAAAAACCAAATGACACTAAAAACTTACCAAACAAAGATAAATGAACAAAAAGAGCTAGATATATATTATGAAAATTTAGTGGATCTTTTAAAATATTATGTGTTATTTGCACAGATATCACAATTATCTTTTTTTGAGTATGATTATGAGTACAATGACTATAGCTATAGTTTTAGTGTAGATAAAAATGATAAGATTTTCAAAGAAAATCATGAAAAAACTATTTTTCAAGATGATATATCTATTATTTTAGAAGAAGATGGCACTATATATGGTATGCTAAGTATATCTCAAACACCTAAAAGCTCATCTGTAGTAGATGAACTTTTCTCTAAAATCATAATTTTATTAAAAAAAATATTTAATATAAAAAAAGATCTATTATCTCAAGAGTCTAAACTAGAACTTTATATAATATCAGATGAAAAAAGTAAAAATTTTGCAAATAAACTGTTGAACAACTTAGATATATTGTTAAATGTTTCTATCTCTATAGAGTCTAGTGTAATATCTATAGTAGAAAAACTAAAAGAAAAAACAAAAAAATCTATCCTTATATACACAGTAGATGACGAGGATCTACTAGATACAGATAAAGAGCTTTTAAATGGTCTAAATGAGTTTATAGTGGTAATTGGACCTAGTGATTATAACCTATCTTTGTATTGTGGGCATCTATGTGTTTATAAGTATCTATCTAAAGATGAGTTTGTTCCTGAAAAATTAAAAGTGATTATAGAGGAGTTAAAAAATAAAACTCAAAATAAATATATACATAAAAATAAGATTATAGCAGTATCAGGTATAGCAGGAGGGATAGGAACTACTACTATATCTATGAATATGGCAAATATGTTAGCTAAAAAAAATCCAGATAAAAATACACTATATATAGATCTTTCAAATACAAAAGCTATAAGTAATCTTTTTTTATCTCAAAATCCACTGCCTACTAAGACTATAATAGATCTTGTAAATAGCAATGAGTTTGATATAGAGCTAAATCTAAAAAATGGTTTAGAAAAAATTAGAGAAAATTTTTATGCGATAAATGGTATCCAAAAACATATAGATAGTGATTTTTTAGAACAAGATGTTTTTATAGAGAAACTTTTAGGATACTTAGCACATATGGGGGATCAGTTTAATTTTATCATCATAGATACAGGTGAATCAAATGCATCTGTGTTAAATACCACTATTTATGATATATCAAATGAATTATGGATATTAACAGAGATGTCTTTGCCTCATATATCTAAGCTTAAGACATTTTTTACACTTATGAAAAGAGCAGGCTTAAAAGATAAGCTTACTTTTCTTGTAAATAGATATGACTCTGTAAATGCTATATCTGTATCTGATGTAACATCTATACTAAATACAGCAAATGAAGATCACCTAAACTTTGATTTTAAGATACCAAATGATTATACCACTTTAGGACATTGTTGGAACTATTGTGAGTTGGCTTCATCTACTCATCCAAAATCTATTTTTGTAAAAAAATTAGAAAAAATACTCTTAGATAGAGAGTTTTTTAAAGATATAAAAAAAGTAGAGCATACGAAACGGCCATCGTTGTTAAATTTTTTAAAAATAAAAAAATAAAAAGAGATAGTTATGAGAAGATTAAGAGATATTATAGATGATCAAGAAAATAAAACAACATTAGAAAAAGATATCAATCAAGATATTGAAAATAGTGATATAAGTACATTAGATAATCAAGTAAAAATAAAATCTATTCAGAAAAAAACACAAGATAGTGAACTAAAATTTCCAGAGATTTATCTAGATAATGAGCTTATGAGTATAACTATGAAGATAAATGATCAGTTTTTATTAAATCTAAAATCAGATAAAAAGATCACAAAAGATAGCTTAGATGAAGTATTGCCTGAGTTTATACTAAGTTTTCCAGAAGTGCATGGTTTGGGTAAAAATATATTAGAAGATATAAAACAGTATATTACAAACAATATTATAGGTCTAGGGGTGATAACTACACTTTTTGAGATCACAAAAGATGGACTAAATGATGTGATTGTAAATACAAAAGATTATATAGATATTATCTA
>JAMOPZ010000151.1 GCA_027064245.1 Campylobacterales bacterium | reverse complement strand
GAGAGAGAATAACTCAGGTCATATTATAAATCTAGGTTCAATTGCAGGGCAAACTTGCTATCCAGGAGGAAATGTTTATAGTGCTACAAAAGCTGCAATACATTCATTAAGTGAGTCTATGAATATAGACCTAATAGGTACAAATATAAGAGTATCTACTATAGCTCCAGGTGCAGTTGAAACTGAATTTTCTACTACAAGGTTTGCAGGAGATGAGCAAAAAGCTGCTAATGTATATGAGGGATATGAACCATTAAAAGCTAAAGATATAGCCGATCTTATAGTGTATATTTTAAATGCACCAAATCATGTAAATATTCAACATGCTCTTATAATGCCAACAGCTCAAAGAAATCCATATATGCTTCATAGAGATTGATTTTAATATACACGGCACTTCTTTGTGAAGCACAATGTTTTATAGAGAGATATAAACTAAAAAAAATAAACTCTAAACCAAAAATCTATACAAATAATAAAATAATCATTTGTATAGGTGGAGTAGGAAAAGAAAATACATTTAATTCTTTAAATTATATTTTTAATAACTTTACTATAAAAAAAGCATACAATATAGGAATAGCTGGAATAAATAATAAAAATATAAAAATAGGAAGTTTATTTTGTACAACTGCAAATATAAAAGATATCCCTTATTTACAATTAACCACAGTAGATAAACCACAAGTAAAAACTACGGCTAAAGAGATCTCTTTATATGATATGGAGGGAAAATATTTTTTAGAAATTTGTTTAAAATACCTAACTAATAATAATATATTTATATTAAAAATTGTATCTGATCATTTAGATCTACTCAAACTAAGTAAAGATGAAATAAAAAAATTAATATATAATAATTTTAATATAATGTATCTATATCTATAGATGCATTTGGTGATTTTATAAAATGTAATACTTGTAACAGTTGTTTTATATTTTTAGATCTTAAAAGAAGTTCATATCGATATTTTAAAGCTATTTTAAATATATTACTCTCTCCATAACCTACAATTTGTACATCTTTTATATTTTTAATCTCATTGATATAAAAATCTAACTCTTTTTTTGCAATAGAACTATTTTTATGTGCAAATGTAACTCTAGCTAATTTAAAATATGGAGGATATAGACCTTTTCTCTCTTTTAACTCATTTTTTAAAAAATCTTCATAATCTAACTCCTGTAAATATGTATCAAAAAATTCTATATTTTGAGTTTGTATCAAAACCTCTCCATACCCTTTTCGTCCACTTCTTCCTGCTATTTGAATTAGCAGTGATAGTGCTTTTTCCCGTACTTTATAACTAGTCATATTAAGTACAGAGTCTATTCCTAAAACAACAGCTAAGGTTACATTATGATAGTCGTGACCCTTTGAGAGCATTTGGGTACCTACTAATATATCTACTTTATGATCATTAAAATCTTTTAATACTTTTTTTAATTTTGCAGTTGTAGTAATACTATCTTTATCAAACTTTTCTACAATATTTTTTGAGAATATTGTTTGTAGCTTTTCATAAACTTCAGCAGTACCTAACCTATAGTTTTCTATTTTTCCAACTGTGCAATATGGACAAGATTTTGGAATAGCCTCTATATAATTACAATAATGACAAACTAATGCATTGCTGCTTTTATGAAGACTTAAACTTACACTGCAATATGGACACTCTATTGACTTACCACAAGAACCACATATTTGATATTTAAAATTAGCACGAGTTGGTAAAAAAACTATAACTTGCTCATTTTTTTCTAATGTTTTTCTAATTTCTTCAACTATTGTATTATTTAATTCAAGTGGTGAGTTATCAAATAAAATTTTTTTATTAGTTTGAAAATATGTCTCTTTAATCCTAATATATGGTATTTTATAAAAACTAGTCAAACTAGGTGTTGCACTACCTAAAACTACTTGTATATTAAAAGTTTTACCCATATATATACTTAAATCTTTTACATTAATTCTTGGTTTTTGCTCAGATTTATAAGAATCATCATGCTCCTCATCTACAATGATTAATCCTAAATTATCATAGGGTAAAAATAGTGCTGATCTTGCACCTGCTATTAGTTTTGTTTTACCTATTAATAAATTATTTACAACCTCATCTTTTTTTTTCTTTGATATTTTTGAATGCCAAATAGCAACACTATCTTGAAATACTTTTTTTAATCTTTGTTCCATTTGAGCTGAAAGTGAAATTTCAGGTATAAGTAAAACTGCTTGTTTATTTTGATTTAAAATATTTTCTATAAGTTTTATATAAATTTCTGTTTTTCCACTACCTGTATTTGCAAAAAGTAAGCTAGTAGCATTATTTTGAATAAAATCATAAGCTATTTGTTGTTCACTAGATAAAGCAATATCTATATCATACTTTTGATTTTGATATTGTTTTTCTATTTTATAGTTAGGTATAAATATGCTAAGTGCCTCACCATAAGAAGAGACATAATATTTAGATATAAAATTTGCTAAATTTAAATTATCTTTTAAAAGATAATATTTTGTTATATTAGAGATATCAGTACATTTAAAAGATGGTTTTTTAACCTCTTTTACAACTACACCACTACTTAATTTAGCTCTTCTTTGAAGTTGCACATCTACTATAACTCCTAAAGATATTTTTTGATCGCTTTGATAAGTTAAGGGATCAAGAGGAGATTTTAATAGTGCTATCTCATAATAGTACATTTTATTTAAAAAGTTTACTTCCTACTCTTACCATAGTGCTTCCTTCTAATATAGCTTGTGTAAAATCACTGCTCATACCCATAGAGCAAATAGT
>JAMOPZ010000150.1 GCA_027064245.1 Campylobacterales bacterium | reverse complement strand
AAAGATATAGTTCCAGTTAAACTATTTTCATCTACACCATTTTTTCTTATTTTTTTATCAGGAATTTCACTATCTATTAATCTATCCCATCTATGTACTAATTTTTTCTTATTAATTTTATCTTTACTACCCTCATCAAATTGAGCTATTGGATAAACCTCTATATAACCTTTATTAAAATTTACATTTGTTTTTTGTAACTCTTGAAGTTTAAATTGTTTTCCATTTAACTCTACAATTCCACTATTATAATCATTTTCTCTATATTGTGTAACAATACTGTGTTTTTCTAGCTCCATTCCTCTAGCTAGCACATCTAAAGCTGAAGGGTGATTTGAATCATCATTGCTATATAATGTTGCTTTACCATTACATTGGCATATTTTACCTTCCCAAACATCCCCTGGAGATAAAAAGATTGGCAGATCAACCTCATGAGATGCTATTTGTTCTCGTATTGTTACTTTTGCTAAGATTGAGCTATATTCATTTGTATTTAAAACTCGTATATGACTGCATACATCTTTTGTAGTTAGATACACAGGTGCTATTAAAAAATCTCCTGTATTATCTGTAGATATTGATACATCTGCTTGTAAAGTACTATATGCTACTATAGATGATATTGCTATTTTTGATATTGTTTTTAACATTTTATATTCCTTTTTTAATCTATAAGAGATATTGGTTCATTTATACTTGTATTAATGGTCGGTCTTATTGTATCTTTTTTATAAGATTTATCTATAATAGGTTTATAATTAGCTTTTTTTAAAGGTCTATTGAATGATATTTGACTACAACTATAATCATTTGTTGCTACAACTTTTTGTTCTTGCTTACGAGATACTGTATATTTATCACTTCTTATTTTTATAATACGCTTTTTAGGACAAGTTCCTAGCTCTGCACAATCTTTACTATTATAGTATGTTCGTGCAGCTGCTACAATATGTCCTGTAGTATTATCCATAATTCTAGCATTTATCAATATTGCATTATCAGCTGTTGTAAATGTACCTACTAGAACATAATTATTATTAATTTTTCTTTTCATCTTACTGTTATCTCTTGTAAGAAAATATTCTCCATTTGAATTTACAGATATGGTATTTTGACCTCTAAAATCACTTATATCAAATCCTCTAGCAAAAAGTTCATTTACCATACTTTCACTTAAGCTTCTTCCTAAATGAGTTGTATGTCTAAATTGATTTAGATCTACAAAAGATGTAATAGCAATATCACCATATTCAGCTGGATTTACTCTGCTACTTGTTAAAAGTTTTGTAGCTAAATCTTGTACAGTAGAGTCTAAACTCTGATTTTGCTGTGTTTGATATACAGGAGTATTACTTGCAGCTTGAAGTAAAGTGGTACCTGAAAATAAAACAGAAGCACAAAGAGTAGTTGTTTTTAATAAATATTTAATCATCGTAATATCCTTCTTTTATATATAGAACGAATTGTATTATAACATTTCTTAAAATTAGATTAATTTAATAGAAAACTTTTTATTGTTTAAGTATAAATATTCCTTATCACAAAACAAAGATGGAATATTTATATATTGTGTATTTAAACTGTTTTGGTGAAAATGCCCTTCTATTATTAGATCACAATTATATTTTATTAATCTTTGTTTAATAATAGTATTAAAATATCTATTTATTTTACAAATATCTTTTTGTTCTAATCTTTTTTCTATCTGTTTTGTAAGCCAATAATTTATATCTAAAAGATTAAGAAATTTTAAAACAAATCTATTTCTTATTATATAAGTATAAAAATTATATAAAAAAGGTGTATAGATATCACCATGTGCTAGTTTTATTTTTTTATTATTATAGATTATACTAATAGGTTGCAATTTTCTTGGTATAACTAATGTATTTAAAAATAGATTTTGTAGATTAAAATCATGATTTCCTTCAAGATATATTACCTCTATATTTTCTGAAATTTTATTTATTAGATCAATAACAATTTTATTTTTTTTAATAAAATATTCTATCTCATTAGATAAAAAATCAAATATATCACCCATTAAAATAAGCTGTGTAACCTCAATCTTTTTATATAAAATTTTTTCTAACAATTCTACTAATATAGTTTTTTTAGAACTATAATGACTATCTGCTATAAAAATTACCTTATCTTTTAAACTAAACATAATAGAACTTTATTTGATTAATTATATATTTTAGCTTAAATTATAATAGTAAAGAGATAAAATTAACAAAAAATCAATAAATTCAGTATCATTTAAAATTTTCTTTGATATTATTGTGACAATAAGTGACGTTTTTTATTCCGTGGCTTTATTTCAAATTTTAGGAGGGTATTGATGCAGGACAATGCACAACCAATAGAATATGATTATTCTATAGCGAAAGCTTTTACTTTTGCAACAATTCTGTTTGGTATCATTGGTATGACAGTTGGTGTTATTATAGCATTTCAATTAGCATTCCCAGGCTTAAGCAATTTAGCTGGAGAGTATGGTACATTCGGTAGATTAAGACCTTTACACACAAATGGTGTGGCATTTGGTTTTACCGTTAGTGGTATCTTTGCTACATGGTATTATGTAGGACAAAGAGTATTAAAAGTTTCTATGAAAGAATCGCCTTTTCTAATGGCAATAGGTAAAATACATTTCGTATTATACTTTATTACTATTCTTTTAGCAGTTGTTACACTTTTAAGTGGATATACAACATCTAAAGAGTATGCTGAGTTAGAATGGCCACTAGATTTACTAATCGTAGTATGGTGGGTTTTATGGGGAATCTCAATTTTT
>JAMOPZ010000149.1 GCA_027064245.1 Campylobacterales bacterium | reverse complement strand
GGGATTTGAACTTACACGATATAAAAGAGAAGATATAGGTGATCATCTTTTATTTACTACTTCTAAAACATCAGGGGATAAGATACTTTTTTTAGGACATAATGACACTGTGTTTCCTCAAGGTGAATTTGAGAAATTTACTTTTGATGATAGTTGGATTTATGGTGCTGGAACTTGCGATATGAAAGGTGGCAATATAGTAGCATTAGAGTCTTTAAGGGCAATTTTCAATAAATATAAAAAAATTGAAAATATAGATTTTTTGCTTGTAAGTGATGAAGAAACAGGAAGTGATGATAGTAAATTTATCACTTTAGAATTAGCTAAAAATTATGATTATTGTTTTGTATTTGAAGCAGCAGGAAAAGATCTAGAAGTTGTAACTGGACGAAAAGGTGTAGGTACATACACTATCACAATAGAGGGTAAAGCTTCACATGCAGGTGTTAGATATAATGATGGTATTGATGCAAATTTAGAAGCAAGTTATAAACTTCAACAACTAGTAAAACTTACAGATTTAACTTTAGGTACTACTGTAAATGTAGGTAAAATAACTGGTGGAATAGGTGCAAATACCATATCGCCTAAGTGTGAGTTACTTTTAGAGATAAGATATACTAAAAATAGTCAAAGAGATAGATTATTAAAAGCTCTAAATGATATTACAAATAAATCTTATGTAGATGGGACTATTTCAAAACTTGAAGGGTTAATTCAGCGTGATGTTATGGAACCAAATGATAAACAACTACAATTTATAAAAAAATTAGAAACTATTACAAAAGAAAAGATAAAAACAGAACAACGAGGTGGAGTAAGTGATGCAAATCATGTAGCTTCTTGTGGTGTTGTTACTCTTGATGGATTTGGTCCTTTTGGAGATGGTGATCATACTATTTATGAAAGAGCTTTAAAAAGTAGTTTTGATCAAAGAATTAATATGATGATAAAGATACTTTCATATCATCAAGAAAATAAGATTTTTTTATAAACTGTGGAAAAACTATTACAAAGAGCTATCTCTTATAGGGAAGATCTATTTTTAGATTCTACTACGACCGCTTTTAGATTAGTTAATAGTAGTGCTGATAATTTAGATGATATTACTATTGATTACTACGATAATCATCTACTTATTACATGGTATACTCAAAAAAGCTTTCTTTTAAAAAATAAACTTACTAAAAGTTTACAAAAACTTTTAAAACCTAAATCTATATATCAAAAAAAAAGATTTGGTCAAAAGGGTAGTTATATAGATGATAAAGATGATTTTATCTTAGGAGCTAAACCATCTTTTCCTATAATTGTAAAACAAAACAATATTAAATATGCAGTATATTTAGATGATGGTGCTATGACAGGAGTATTTTTAGACCAAAGAGAAACAAGAGATAGACTTAAGAATATATATGCAAAAAATAAAACAGTATTAAATACATTTTCATATACAGGTGCTTTTAGTGTAGCTGTTGCTTTAGGAGGAGCGAAAAATACTACAAGTGTAGATCTAGCAAAAAGAAGTTTAGCTAAAACACAAGAACAATTTAAAGTAAATAATATCGATGAATTATCAAATCACAAAATTATAGTACAAGATGTATTTGAATATTTTAAATATATTATAAAAAAAGATCTAAAATTTGATATAGTAATAGCTGATCCACCAAGTTTTGCAAGATCAAAAAAATATAATTTTAGTGTAGCAAAAGATTATAAAGATCTTTTAAAACAAATTATTCAAATCACAACAAAAAATGGTTTAATTGTAGCATCTACAAATTATTCAAAAATAAGTATGAAAAAGTTTAAATCATTTGTAGATATCGCTTTTAGTGAGCTAAAATTACAATATAAGATAAAAGAGAGCTTTTCTTTACCAAAAGATTTTAAAATAGATAAAAACAATCCTCAATCGAATTATCTAAAGGTTTTATTTATAGAAAAGCTATAAAGTTATTAAAATATAATTTTTACCATAAAAGCATTGCTACTGCTGTAGTTAGTAATACTTTTAATAATCTTTCTTTTTTCTCATTCTTGATAACTCTTTTTGTACAGAAATATTAATACTGTCATCAGATTCAAAGTTTAAAGAGTAGTTTCTATCATCATAATCTACACTGTTTAAGATTATCTTAATAGCTTCCATTCTAGCTTTATGTTTATTATCACTTCTTACTATATTCCAAGGTGCATATTTTGAGTGTGTTCTTCTTAACATTTCATATTTTTTTTCACTAAACTCATCCCATAAATCTTGAGCTTGAAGATCAACTTCACTTAACTTCCATTGTTTTAAAGGATTTGTTCTTCTACTTTCAAATCTTTGTAGTTGCATAGATTTTGATACACTAAAATATAATTTAATAAGGATAATATCTTGTCTTACAAGATCATGTTCAAAATTTACAACATCCTCCATAAATATATCATATTGTTTTTGTGTACAAAAGCCAAATACAGGTTCTACCATAGCACGATTATACCAACTACGATCAAATAGTACAGCTTCTCCTGATGTTGGAAAATGTTCTATATATCTTTGAAAAAACCATTGACCTTTTTGTGTATCTGTTGGTTTTCCAAGAGCTACAACTCTATAGTGTCTTGAGTTCATATATCGAGTCATTCGTCTTATGGCACCACCTTTTCCACTAGCATCTCTACCTTCAAAAAGAACTATCATTTTTTTACCACTTTTTTCAAGATGATTTTGTAATTTTATAAGTTCTATTTGGTATTGTTCCATCTCTTTACTATCATAAATTTTTTGGATACCCTCTTGTAAAGTATCGACATCTATAGATT
>JAMOPZ010000148.1 GCA_027064245.1 Campylobacterales bacterium | reverse complement strand
CTAAACTAGCATATTTACCACTTGTTCCTACAGCAATACCTATTTTAATAGTATCATCTTTTTTTGTACAACTTGTAAATAAAAAAATTGTTAATATAATTAAAAATATTTTTTTCATATCGTTACCTTTTATAATTTTTACATAACATAATATCATAATTTATATTTAAAAAATATTTAGATAGAATATAAGTATAAATAAATTGGAGAATTTTATGTTAAAAATAGGAATTATTGGGGTTGGAACTGTAGGAACTAGTGTATGTCAAATACTAGAAGAAAATAAAGATATTATAACTGCTAGAGCAGGAGTAGAGATCACTCCTATATCAGGGGTAGTAAATAATTTATCAAAAAAAAGAGATGTTAAAATTAAACTTTCAAACAATGTAGATGATATTTTAGATGATGATTCTATAGATATAGTTGTAGAGCTTATGGGTGGTGTTGAAGAGCCATATAAAGTTGTAAAAAAAGCATTAGAGAAAAACAAAGCAGTAGTTACTGCAAATAAAGCTCTTTTAGCATACCATAGATATGAGCTTCAAGAGATAGCTTCTAATAATGCTTTTGAATATGAAGCAGCAGTAGCAGGTGGTATCCCTATAATTAATGCTTTAAGAGATGGTCTTAGTGCAAATCATATAAATTCTATTATGGGTATTTTAAATGGAACTTGTAACTATATGCTTACAAAAATGATAAATGAGAATATCCCTTATGATATCATATTAAAAGAGGCTCAAGATTTAGGTTATGCTGAAGCTGATCCATCATTTGATGTGGGAGGATTTGATGCTGCTCATAAATTGCTTATTTTAGCAAGTATCGCTTATGGAATAGATGCAAAACCAGAAGATATTTTAATAGAGGGTATTCAAAATATAAATAGTGAGGATATAGCATTTGCTAAAGAGTTTGATTATGCTTTAAAACTACTTGCTATTGCAAAAAAGAAAGATAATGGTGAAGTGGAACTTAGAGTTCACCCTGTATTGCTTCCTAATTCTACTATGATATCAAAAGTAGATGGAGTGATGAACGGAGTAAGCGTAGTAGGAGATAAAGTAGGGGAGACTATGTACTATGGAGCAGGAGCAGGAGGAGATGCAACTGCTAGTGCAGTAATTGCAAATCTAGTTGATATTGCACGAGCTGGGAAAAGCTCACCAATGTTAGGATTTAAAAAGCCACTTGAAACTGGACTAAAATTAGCTGCTAAAGAGGATATTGAGACAAAATATTATATCCGTATGGAGGTAGAAGATAAAAGTGGAGTGTTAGCAAAAGTGGCTACTATCTTTGGAACAAATAGTATTTCTATAAAAACTATGGTACAAAAAATCTCAAAAGATGGAGTTGCGAATTTACTTTTATCAACTCATACTTCAAAAGAAAAAGATATAAAAGAGGCTTTAAATCAATTAAAAGATTCTGGAGTTGTAAAAAATATGCCATCTATGATAAGAATAGAGGAATAATTTTATGAAACTATTTGGAACAGATGGTGTAAGAGGAGAAGCTGGAAAATTTCTTGATGCAATTACAGCTTTAAAATTAGCTCAAGCTGCTGGAATTTATTTTCAAAAAAATTTAAAAACAAAAAAAATACTTTTAGGAAAAGATACAAGAAGAAGTGGATATATGATAGAAAATGCACTTGTTAGTGGCTTAACAAGTGTAGGGTATGATGTAATACAAGTAGGTCCTATGCCAACTCCTGCTATTGCATATTTAACTCAATCTATGAGATGTGATGCTGGAATTATGCTTAGTGCTTCACATAACTCTTTTGAGGATAATGGTGTTAAATTTTTTGATGCAAAAGGGGATAAATTAGGAGTTGATGTAGAACAACAAATAGAAGATATTTTCTTTAATAAAGAAAAATTAGAAAATTCTCAAGTTACACACAAAAAAATAGGAAAAGCAAAAAGAATAGATGATGTAATAGGGCGATATATTGTTTCTATTAAAAGCTCATTTCCTCAAGAGTTATCATTAAGTGGATTAAGGGTAGTTTTAGATTGTGCAAATGGGGCAGCATATAAAGTAGCTCCTACAATTTTTGAAGAGTTAGATGCAGATCTAATAGTAGTAAATAATAACCCAAATGGATTTAATATAAATGATGGTTGTGGTGCTTTACATCCAAAAGAATTAGGTAAATTAGTAACCCAATATAGAGCAGATATAGGAATTGCCCTTGATGGTGATGCAGATAGACTTGTAGTTGTAGATGAAAAAGGTGATGTAGTAGATGGAGATAAACTCTTAGGGATACTTAGTGTTTATCTAAAAGAGCAAGATAAACTAAAAGGTGGTTGTGTAGCAACAGTTATGAGTAATAAAGCTTTAGAGGATTATTTAAATTCTTATGATATAAAATTACTTCGTTCAAATGTGGGTGATAAATATGTATTAGAGCAAATGAAAGAGCATAATTTTAATTTTGGTGGAGAGCAAAGTGGTCATATAATTTTTGGAGATATCGCAAAAACAGGAGATGGACTAGCATCTGCATTGCAAGTTATGGCACTACTTATAAGAAGTGGTAAAAAAGCTAGTGATATTTTAAATCCATTTGAGCTTTATCCATCTATATTAAAAAATCTTATAGTAATTGAGAAAATTCCATTAGATACAATAGATGGTTTAGAAGATCTTTTAAAATCTTTTAAAAAACTTGGACTAAGAGATCTTATAAGATATAGTGGAACTGAAAACAAAATAAGACTTTTACTTGAAGGTAAAGATGAGGTTGTTGTACAAAACTCTATGGATGAGCTTGAGCAATTTATAAAAAGTAGATTA
>JAMOPZ010000147.1 GCA_027064245.1 Campylobacterales bacterium | reverse complement strand
CAATGTAATAATATTAAACATATTTTTATAGGTCATGGCGATAGTGATAAAACAGCATCAGCACATAAATATTTTAGAGTATATGATGAAAATTGGGTAGCTAGTGAAGCTCATATAGATAGATTTAGAAATGAAAAGTTTGATTTTAGTGGACTTAAATCAATAAAAGTTGGAAGAGCAAATTTATTTGAAATATTAAAATCTACTGATGGTATTAATTGGAAAAATAGATTTAACAATATCAAGTTACTTTATTTATCAACTTGGGAAGGGGTTTATTTAGAACAAAATTATACTTCTGTTTATATGCTAGAAGATTTATTTAAAGTATTGAAATCAATAGAAAATATAGATTTAAAAATTAAATTGCATCCTGCATTAGGTCGAAGAGATTTAGAGTTACTTCATAGTAATGAAAAAGCAAAAAAATTAGCTATAGAAAACAATATACAATGTGAAGTTTTTGAAAAAACTAAGCTTATAGATGAATTAATTATAGAATCAAATATTTTTATCTGTGATATTTCTGCTGTAGTATCTGAATGTTTAGCTGCAAATGCTCCAATCTTTGTATATATACCAAGAGATAAAGATATAAAACTATCTCAAAGTAATATGAGTTTTGAAGATTATACTTATACTTTTTCATCATATATTGAACTTGAAAAGAAATTAACAAAAGTTGTAAATGGAGATGATTATTTGAAAAATAATAGAGAAAAAGCAATGAAATATATTTTAGGAAAGAAAGAGACACTTTATAATAAATTTATAAGCGAACTTCAAGGTATCAATTATGTTTAACAAAAATATTAATATTTCAAGATTAAACAAATATAAACCAGCACAACTTATGATACATTCAGCCCATGAAAAATTGAGTCGGAATCATATTAATTATTGGATAAATATTTTAAATAAAATAGATATCTCTTTTTCTATTTTAGTAAGAGATATAGATAGTTATAAACAACTTATAAGACTATATCCAAAATATCAAATATTGTATGCAAAAACACCAGTGGATGTAGAAGATATTTTAGTTAAACAAAGTAATCTAAAAAGTATTTTATATACAACTAATCTAGCAAAAAATATTCATTTACTTAGATTTAATCATCTTAAACATATTTTTATAGGAACTAAAAATTCAGATCAATTATCGGAAATCAACAAATCATATAGAGCTTATGATGAGATATATGTATCTAGTCAATCACAAATAGATAAGTATAAAAATAATATAGAAAATTTAGGACATCTAAAATTTCATATAGTTGGAAAACCACAGATAAAAGATATATTTTTTCAAACACAAGATAAATCTAAAACAAGTAATATTTTGTATCTACCATTTGATAATATTATGCAAGATATTTTTTTTTCTATAATTAAGCAAGGTTTTAGAACAAAGTTAATGTTAAATAAAAATCTTGAAAAAATAAAAAATGATATTAAAAATCTTTCTATTGATTATGACTTAAAGATAGATTTGTTTACAGATATGGCAATACTTGATACTATTGCAATTAATTGTGATTTTATTGTTACAGATATAAATCATATTTCGGTCTGGCTTTTAGCTTACAATATTCCTATAGTTTTATATGTACCTAATGAAGTTTTAGTTGAAAGTTTAAGATTAGATATACCTTTAGAATCTTTATATATATTTTCTAATTTAGTTGAATTTGAAAGTATTTTATTAGACTTGAAAATTGATGATAGACTTAAAGATATTAGAGAAAATCAAACTGAATATTTGCTCGGTAAAAATGCTACTTTAGATAATCAATTTTTAAAGTGCTTGACTGTTGATGATTAAGTATATAATATATTTAGATACAAAAATAAAAGGTGCTTTGTATCAAACTATAAACTATTTTAAGCAAGGTGTTTTTGATGAAAACACTTTGTTACTATATAAAGAATATGTAAAAATTGATAGATTATTTAAAAAAGAATTAAAAAAATATAATATTAATTTTCAATCATTTAAACGCTATAAAGATATGCCAAATATTGATGGAAAAATAGTTTTTTATCTTTTTAATGCTCAATCAAATTGTCGTATTGTTGCAAATAGAAAAGCTAAGCATATTTTTGTTACTCATGGAGAAAGTAATAAGGTGTCATCTATTAAACCAATCATTAGAATTTATGACCACATAATAGTAGCAGGTGATTTAGGAATTGATAGGTATCTTTATAGTGAAATTTTTTATAAAGATGATATACAACGAAATAAAGTTATAAAAATGGGAAATACTTTTATAGGTGATGCAAAATATTCATATAACAATTTTTCAAAAGCAATACTATATGCTCCAACTTGGGAAGGTGGAGTGATTGAAGAAAACTATAGTAGTTTAGATAAAAGTTTAAAATCTTTTATAACTTTAAACAAAATAATGAAAAATCATAATATACAAAAAGTTTATATTCAACCACACCCAAATACTGGACATAGAGATATTAGATATATAAAATATTTACTAGATGGTTTAAAATATTTAGCAAAAGAAAATAAGAACTGTAAAATAATTTTAGATGGGTTTATCTTTAAAAATATTTATATATTATTGTTGAAATTTTATAATAATATTATTCTATCTAACAATAAGCAATGTAAAGATATATCTTTTGCATTAACAGATATATCGGCAATGGAAATACAGCTATTATCTAAAAATATACCAGTCTATATTCTTAGTGTAAATGAATACAATCTAATATCATTTAATGAAAATGTAACTAAACATTATAAAAATTATAATATAAATAATTTAGATTTAAAACCTATAATTATACTACCCC
>JAMOPZ010000146.1 GCA_027064245.1 Campylobacterales bacterium | reverse complement strand
AAAATAGCACAAAAAGATGTACTTGATAAAGTATTAAGAGGTATTGTAAAAGCTCATAAATTAGGTTTAAAAATAAAAATAAACTGTGTACCACTTGAGGGTATAAATGATAATGAAATAGTAGATTTACTAGACTTTTGTAAAAGTCAAGGTTGGGAGATACGATTTATCGAATATATGGAAAACTCTTTTGCAAATGTAAAAAAAGGGTTAAATACCACTGAAATACAAGAAAAAATAAAACAAAAATATAATTTTACTAAACTTCCTAGAGTAGGAAGTAGCCCATCTCAATCTTATCAATTAGATGATGGATATATTTTTGGTATTATAGAGCCACATGCTGATGATTTTTGTAGTGATTGTAACCGTATAAGACTAACAGCTGAAGGTTTTTTAATACCTTGTTTATATTTTGAAGATGCTATGAGTATAAGAGATGCTATAAAAGAAAAAGATATAAAACAAGCAGCTTCTATACTAAAAGAGGTACTTAAAAATAAACCAGAAAAAAATAAATGGGGAAGTGAAGATAACTCAAATAGAGCTTTTTATGAAACAGGTGGTTGATAAGTGTTACTGAAAAATCAAATCACTATTAAATAAGCTTGATTTACCATTAAACAATAATATGGTAAAATTATAAAAATTAACTATTATAAGGTATATTATATGTCAGAACAAACACCAAAAGAGATCGCACTTGCTCACTCTATGACAGAGCAAGAGTATGAAAATATTTTAAAAATATTAGGAAGAGAACCAAACTATACAGAAATTGGTATTATCTCAGCTATGTGGAGTGAACACTGTAGCTATAAATCAAGTAAAAAATATCTAAATGGATTTCCTACAAAAGCACCATGGGTTATACAAGGTCCAGGGGAAAATGCTGGAGTTATTGATATAGGTGATGGATATGCAGCAGTATTTAAGATGGAAAGTCACAATCATCCTAGCTTTATAGAGCCATATCAAGGAGCAGCAACTGGAGTAGGGGGTATTTTAAGAGATGTATTTACAATGGGTGCTAGACCAGTTGCTAATATGAACTTGATTCAATTTGCTTCTATAGATGGAGATAGTGATGTTGCAAAAAAACATAGATTTCTACTTCGTGGAGTAGTAGAGGGTATTGGTGGATATGGTAACTGTATGGGGGTACCTACTATTGGAGGTCAAACACAATTTGAGGAGTGTTATGCAGGAAATAATCTTGTAAATGCTTTTACACTTGGAATTGCAAAATCTGATGAAATTTTTCTAGGGCTTGCTGAAGGTGTTGGAAACCCTGTAATGTATGTAGGTAGTAAAACTGGTCGTGATGGATTAGGTGGGGCTGTTATGTCAAGTGCTGCTTTTGATGAGGATAGTGAATCAAAAAGACCAACAGTTCAAGTTGGAGATCCTTTTACTGAAAAACTTCTTTTAGAAGCTTGTTTAGAACTATTTAAAGAGGATCTAATAATTGGTATTCAAGATATGGGTGCAGCAGGTTTAACATCTTCATCTTTTGAGATGGCAGGACGAAGTGGAAGTGGTATGAGAATGGATCTTGATAAAGTACCTGCAAGAGAAGAGGGGATGACTCCATATGATTTTATGCTTTCAGAATCTCAAGAGAGAATGCTTATTTGTGCTAAAAAAGGTTGTGAAGATAAAATTATAGAGATTTTTGAAAAGTGGGAGTTAAGTGTAGCAGTTATTGGTGAAGTAACAGATACAGGTAATATGGAGTTGTATTGGCATGGAGAAAAGTGTGCTAATATACCAATTCAACCTCTAAGTGAGGAAGCACCTATTTTAGATAGACCTATAAAAGAACCAGAATATTTAAAAACTATAAAAGATATAGAGTTTAAAAATGAGCTTGATGCAACTACGGTATTTGATAAGCTTTTAAGTTCTATTGAAGTTGTTGATAAATCTTTTATATATAATCAGTATGACTCTATGGTACAAACAAATACTATAAAAGGTCCAGGTAGTCTTGATGGTTCAGTTATACGAGTAAAAGAGACAGGAAAAGCTCTTGCTATGAGTGCAGATTGTAACACTAGATATTGTTATATCAATCCAGAGTTAGGAGCAGCAGCTGCAGTTATGGAAGCTGGAAGAAATGTAGCAGTAACAGGTGCAAAACCACTTGCAATTACAGATTGTCTAAATTTTGGAAACCCCCAAAATCCAGAAGTGATGTGGCAGTTTAAAATGGCATGTGAGGGTATAAAAGCAGCTTGTAAATCTCTAAATACTCCAGTAATTGGTGGAAATGTATCACTTTATAATGAAACAGAAGGAGTAGGGGTATTTCCAACACCTGCAATTGCCACTGTTGGGGTAAATGATGATGCTAACAAAGTATTACCAAGTGGTTTTACTAAAGAGGGAAATTATATCTGTATTTTAGGTGAAACATATAGTGAATTTGGTGGATCACTTTATCTAAAAGAGATAGAAGGTCAAATAGCAGGGGTTCATCCAAAAGTAGATTTTGAAGCTGAATTAAAATTGTGGAATACTATAATAGAATCAAATAAGCAAGGTTTAATAAAATCTGCAAAAGATATAAATGTAGGTGGTATTGCAATAGCCTTAGCAAAAATGGCTGCAAGAAGTGGTCTAGGGTGTGATGTAGATGTAAGCTTAGATGATACAAAAGATATATTTAGTGAGTCTTTAAGTAGAGCTATAGTAGAAGTAGATCCAAAAGATATGCCAGCTTTTGATGAACTTACAAAAAAGATGAATATAGCTTGTATAGTAGCAGGTCAAATAGGTGGAGATATAGTAAAAATAAACTCTATTTATAGAAAACTTGATA
>JAMOPZ010000145.1 GCA_027064245.1 Campylobacterales bacterium | reverse complement strand
TTATAGTATTTAAAATAATCATTTTTGAATGATTTTTTAAAAAATGAAAATCATAAATATAAAGCAGTTCATCTCTAAAATCAGATGGTTCTATTTTTGTATGATGCTCTAATGAAATAAATTTTATTGGTTTATTTAGTTTTTTTGCAACATCAAAAGCTATTTTACTAGATAGTTTTTGATCATTTGTTTCTATTATAAAAGGTAATGTTTTAGGTATATTTATATCGTAAGTTACATTATTAAAAGCAAATTCAATATAACTATTTAAATTGTTATTTTGATGTTGAAGTCTTTTATACTCTTTATAATGTTCTATTTTTCTTATTAATTCATCCATAATAAATGGTTTTACTATATAATCTTTAGCACCATCTTTTAGAGGTTTTGATACTGTTGTATCATTTACATAAGAAACCAACAATATCACAATAGCATTTGGATATGATGTTATTATTTTTTTTACAGCTGCACTACTTAAATTTGTAGATAAAAGTATAGTCTCATAAGGTAAATTAAAATTAATCTCTTTTATATCTGTTAAATGGGTACAATGATATCCATCATCTTGAAGTCTAATAGCTACTTTTTGTGCTAGATAGATCTCTTGTTCTACAATTAGTATATTCATTTTTTATTCCATTGTGTATATTTTACTGTTGCTATACTTTGTACAGCTATACCTTCACTTCGTCCTATAAATCCCATTTTTTCCCCTGTGGTTGCTTTTATATTTATCTTATGTTGTTTTATTTTTAATATATTTGCTAAAGTTTTTTGTATTTTTTCTTTATATGGATCTATTTTAGGTACTTGTGCTAAAATTGTTATATCAATATTGACTATACTATATCCTACATTTAATATAAACTTTACTATATATTTTAAAAGTTCTTTAGAATCTACATTTTTATATTCTTCTTGTGTATCTGGAAAAAACTCTCCAATATCACCAGCTCCTATAGCACCTAAAAGAGCATCTATAATACTATGTATTGCTACATCTCCATCACTGTGTGCTTTAAAACCAAAGCTACTTTTTATTGTTACGCCACCTAAAACCATAGGTTTATTATCCTCAAATTGATGTATATCGATCCCTGTACCACTAAAAATATCTTTTGATGGTTTTTTTAAACATTTTATATCTTTTATCTCATTGCCAAGGGTAAGTTTTTTTGATCTATTTGAACCTTGAATATAATATACATCTTTACCAAGTGCTTTTATAGCACTGCTATCATCTGTAAATTCTGTGGTTGTTTTTAATGCTTTTTTAAGATATTTTGTTTGTGATAATTGTGGTGTTTGAATAAGTTTTACTCTATCTCTATTGATTGTTTTACCATCATATATAACTGTATCTGATACATCTAAAATAGGTACGATACAAGCAGCTTTTGTTCTATTTTTTAAAAGATCTTTAATAACTTTTTTAGGTACACAAGCTCTTGCTACATCTGTAACCATTACATATGGTGTTGTTATTAATTGTAATGCATTTTTCATAGACTCCTGTCGTGTATTACCACCTGCTATGAAAGTTAAAGAACTGCTAAACTTTTTCATATAATTTAATTCATCTTTATGCGAAACTACAATTATTTTATTAAATTTATTATATGATGAAAACTTATTTGCAACAAAAAGCCACAATGGTGTATCTTCTATACGAAGCCACTGTTTTTTTGTTGTTTGTTTAAATCTTGATGATTCTCCAGCACATAATATCACTAATGTTGTATTTATCAAATTAACCTCTTTTTTTAAAATATGTGTAAAAAAGTTACGAATTGTACAAAAAAGATGCTTAATCTTTACTATATAAATGCTTTTATAGTAAAGATTTTGTTTATTGTGTTATTTTAAAAGCCTCTTCTATAGCACTAATACATCCATATCGTACTCCATATTTTTCTAATGCTGCATATCCTGCTGCTGTTGTACCACCAGGACTCATAACACTATCTTTTAAAAGTGCTGAGTGGCTTGAACCTATAAGTTCTCCGAAACCTTTAAATAAACCATTAGCTACTATTATAGCATCTGTTCTTTTCATACCTTGCTTTACTGCGCCATCACAAAATGCTTCATGAATTAGACTTAAATATGCAGGTCCACTACCTGCAAGTGCAGTTGCTATATCTAATTGTTTTTGATTATCTAACCATAAAGTTTCACCTATATTTGAAAATAATTTTATAGCTTTATCTTTTAACTCAAGATCCCCTACAAGTGTTGTCATAGATAAATTTATTGTAGCTGCTAAATTTGGCATAACTCTTACATATCTTTTTGATTTAATATTATCTTGTAATTTTTCTATTGTAGTACCTGCAAGCACAGAATATAATTCATTTGAATCTCCTATTAATTTAGTTCCAATTTCAACTAAATTAGCAGGTTTTACACAAATAATTATATTTTTATTAGTAATATCAAAATTATCTATTAATGCTTTTGATATATTACTTTGTAATTTTTGTTCAAAACTATCTAATTTATCTAAATTTCGTCCTACAACCTCTATATTATAATCATTTTTTAAACCATGTGCGATTGATAATGCCATATTTCCATTACCTATAAATGTAATTGTTTCTTGTAAAGTAGACATTTTTACTCCTCTTTTTTATTTAATTTTATAATTTTACAATTATAGCATTTTTTTATATTTTTATATATTGATTTTTAAAAAACCACACTTAAGTAAGAATTAATTTTTTTTTAGTATAATTTTGTACTTTTTCAAAATATGCTTCGATAGCTCAGCTGGTAGAGCAGCTGATTTGTAATCAGCAGGTCGTAGGTTCGACTCCTATTC
>JAMOPZ010000144.1 GCA_027064245.1 Campylobacterales bacterium | reverse complement strand
CTTAATTTCATCTCTTCCTTTATATCATTTGGTGTATATTGAGAAAAATGGAATATATAAGCAGCTGCTACTGCATCTGCACCATTTTGAATAGCTTCTACTGCATGAATAGGCTTACCCATACCACCATTAAGTATAATAGGTATCTCTAACTTATTCTTAAACTGTTTTATAAGCTCTATATCATATCCTTTAGTTGAACCTTCTGCATCAACTGAAGTAAGAAGTATCTCTCCTGCACCGTACTCTTGATATTTTAATGCTAATTCAACTGGATTAATATCTAAAATACCTTTTGTTTTATGAAAGACTTTATAAATACCATCTATATTTTTTACATCTATAGAGCATATTATACATTGAGAACCAAATATTTTAGATGATTTTGTGATAAAGTCTAAATCTTCTAGTGCAATAGTATTTATAGCTACTTTATCAGCTCCAGCATTAAGTACTGTATAAATATCATCTATAGTTTTTATACCACCACCAATAGTAAGTGGCATAAAACACTCATTCGCAATATCTGTAATAATTTCCGTATTGATTTCATCCTCTTCACTACTTACATCTATATCTAAAACTATCAGCTCATCTACATTTCTAGCATTATAAATTCTTGCTGTTGATGTAGGATGACCAATAGTCCTATATGCTTCAAATCCTATACTTTTTACCAATTGCCAATCTTTTAAAAGTACACAAGGGATAACTCTATGTTTCAACATCTAAATCATCTCCTTTTAAATTTACAAAATTTTCTATTATTTTCAATCCTATAGTTTGACTCTTTTCAGGATGAAACTGAAAAGCATAAATATTATCTTTTTGTATAGATGATATAAAATCAAACTCATAATCAGTAATGCTACTTACAATATCTTCTTTAGTAGTAAAATGATATGAATGTACAAAATAAAAATCACTATTGTCTTCAACACCATCAAATAAAATATTTTTATTTTGAAATTTGGCATTGTTCCAACCCACATGTGGTACTTTTAACTTTTGATCGATATTACTAAAATCAAATTTAACTATTTCAGCATCAATCCAATCTAAACCTTGTGTTTCACCATTTTCATAACTTTTTGTTGCTAATAGTTGCATACCCAAACAAATACCTAAAAATAGCTTTTTTTTATTTAAAATCTCATCATTTAATAACTCTATCAAATTTAGTTCTTCCAAATGTTTCATACCATCTTTAAAAGAACCAACTCCTGGAAGTACAATCTTATTTGCATCTTTTATAATGCTGTGGTCATTTGTAATTATTGCATCAGAACCAACTTTTTCAAAAGCTTTTTGTACAGATCTTAAATTACCCATATTATAGTCAATAATTACAATTTTATTTGACAATGAACTTCTCCTTTCTCACAAGTGAACCATCAATATCTCTAATAAATTTTCCATTTTCATCTCGTTGGAATATTCGTTTATTTGTGTAACTATCCACAATTTTATCAAATTCTTCTTGTGAAAATCCTGTATATTCAAGATATTTTTTCACAGCTAATGTTGGATATCTACCATCATATTTATTTACAAGTCGTACTGCTTCTTCTCTAGTGATATACCCAAGTCTTACATCTAGGCAAGCATTATCTGTAGCTCTACCAAAACCATATTTTACATATTTCAAATAATCGTGAAGATGATTCGAGTAACAATCAAGATTCTCAAAATTTTCATAAGTAGTTTCAACTGGTCTATCTTGCACAGTAAAACCATACTCTTTAACTTTTTGTACAACTTCTCTTAAATCCCATTTAAAATAATATCCTAAAAATAGTCCAGTTACACCGACTCTATGTATATCTTCATCACTAGCATAAGTATATAACGATAAATCTCTTTTTGTAAGTCCATCAACCCCTATCATATCAGATATACGATTACCAAGAAGTCCACCAAACTCTTCAAGCCATTGTCTATCTAAAGTATTTCTATTTTTACTAGAAGCTGGTCCTCCATACTCTATTTGAGGACTTTCTCCCCATATAATTAATGGTATATTAAAATTAACTGCAAACTTTGGTACAGTTGTAAATATACCTAAATGATTTTGCCATTCATTATCTCCTGTTCTTTTAAAGGCTTCCTTTGCAAGTTTTTTATAAACTATCGGATTTCTTTTAATATGTATTAAATCAACACCTAAGCTATTAAGATTCTCAAGATTTTTTCTCCCTATTTTAGTCGGTATTGTAGGTTCAAAACAAATACATAATGGATTTAATCCAAGTTCTAAAACTTTTATAACTTGATAAGTAGAATCTTTCCCACCACTTACTCCTATAACACAGTCATAATTTGAATTAGTCTTGTAGCTATGAACTAAATCTAAAAATTCTTTTTCTCTTTGCTTCCAATCTATCTCTTGGTTTTTAGAATCTTGTGATTTACATGCATCACATACTCCATCTTCACTAAAATGTAAATCTGGTTTTGTTGCTGGCATTACACATTTTGTACATATTTTCATTATCTAGTCTCCTATATCTGTATATTATTTAATCTATCCCCAAACTCAAGATCTTTATCAGCCACTTTACCTATAATATCCTTTAAATACTTTGGATGCATACCATATCCTGGTCTTACACTTCTTATATTTTCTTCGCTAAAAATTTCACCTTTTTTTGTATCTTTACTTACATAAAGACTTCTACTAAATCTTCTACCTTTTTGTTTAGATTTACTCATACTATAATCAACTTTACCGAGAAGTTTCTCTGCATCTCTTACAGCTTTAACCATTTGAGAAAACTCATCTTTATCTAATGAAAATCCAACATCTGCCCCACCTATACTTTTATCTAGTATAAAAT
>JAMOPZ010000143.1 GCA_027064245.1 Campylobacterales bacterium | reverse complement strand
TGGCTGTAATATGTATGGCTTATAATATGAGTATCTACTCTCCCTTGAAACATCCTCTATAAACTCAATACCACTCTTTACTAAGTCCATCTTTATGTTTTCAATTCGTGAAGTAAGATAAACAACTGTATCACTATTTTTTCTCACATCAATATTATTTAGCAAATCATTTAAAACTAAATAGTGGGATATAAATCTAGGCTTTCTCATTTATCCCACCTCTTATGCAGTTTTTACATTAGATTCAGTCAAATATCTAACTATTTCTTGAAGTGGATATACAACTGTTCCATTTTTAGACCTACTTTCTAACTTTTTATAAGCTGGTCCTACCCCTTGCTCTCTCATTCTATAAAGAGTTATAGGTGATACATTTAAAATCTCAGCCACTTTGTTTTGCTTTACTGTTGCTCCACATGTAGGCAACATCAAGGAAAATAGCTCTTTTTGTTCATCTGTAAGTAATTTATTACTCATAATTTTGTCCTCTTGGATTGTATTATGAGATTGCAACCTCTAAACAATCAAGATATAAACTTTATAGTTTATACTTGCAAGTTCTTGATTTGTTATGATAAAAGTTTATAAAATTATTGTGTTGTGTAGTTAGTCTGTTTTGAGGCTATTTTTACCTTAAATCAGTAAAAAATTATTTTGATAAATAGTAGTAAAGAGTTCTTGGTATTGTTTCATTTTGCTCATAAAATTCTTTTTTAGCTATATTTTTACTTGGCTTATAGTTGCGTTCCACATTGAAAAAATCATTTAGTATAGCGTTAGCAATATCTTTTGCATAAGTTTCTTTTGCGAGTGGTTTAACGCCATTAAAATATGAGCTATTGGTACTAAGAAGTTTATGTATATTATAAAAACAATTTTTTATAATCACTTCCTTGCTTATATAATCTTCATTATCTATCTTACTTATCATTTCTTGTAAGTCATGCACTAGGCTCGTATTATTATAATTATGTGCAATTTTTAAACTTTTTTCTAAAATTGAAACTCTATTGTTCTTGTCTTTTGCATTTTGAACAAAACGACCAGCTTCTAATTTTTGTATCATTATATTAGTATTTAATATTTGCATTATTATTTCATAACCTATTATTTCGTATGGGTTAAAACTTGCTATTGAATTTAAAGTGTTTTCTTCATCAAAACAAGTACAGTTCATTGCTGATTTAAAAATCTCACTAAAATATACATCTTCGTGTTCTAACCAACTATTATAGATGATTTCTAAGATATCACTCATTACCTTATCATCAATAAATCGAAATATATCCTCATTTTTACACGCTATAATTTTGTTATTTAGCTCTTTAACAGCTCCATCTTTTGCTAAACCATCATCCATATTTAATGCTGTTTTCTTTATCTCTTTCCACATTACAATTTCGTTATAATGAAAATTATTTGAAGCAATCATATTCTTTAAAAAGCTTATTTTGTCTTGATAATTCATTTATATAATCCTTGAACTGCATTTTTACCATTTTCAGGGCTTAGCTTTGCATACCTCAGCGTTTGGTCTATCTTTGCATGGTTCATAAGCTTCATAATCGTATATATTGGTACACCTTTTATGGCAAGATGTGAAGCAAAAGTATGTCTAAAAGTATGTATAACTACTCTGTTCTTACTGTCTTTAGTATCAAGCCCCTCATTAAACAACCTATCTAGTAATGGCTTTATTCTATGCTGTATTTGTCGTTGCGTGAGCTTCTTACTTGGCTCACTCTCATAGCTCACTACATAATCATTTACACTTAGATTTTTTAAGTAATCTCGTATGCTTTCCAAAAACTCTTTTTGCAAATATCCAGTATAGGTTTTTTCTGTTTTGAAGTTTTTAAGCGTAATAGCTCCAGTCAATATATTTATATCTTTTTTTTGTATATTTAAAATAGTTTCAAAACGCCCACCCGTTTGCAGCGATAACTCAACAAAGAAATTTACTAAAAAATTATCTTTTATATGCTCTTTGAGTTCTCTTATCTCATTTAGTGATAAATATCTTTCTCGGTTGTTATCTACCTTGTAGCGTTTAATCCCTATACATGGATTTACTAGCTTTAAATCATGCTCTTTTATACTATGATTAAATATCGTGCTTATAAGCTCTTTAATACTGTTAAGCGTTTGATTGGCTTTGCCTTTTGCTTCTACATCTTTTAGTAGCTTAACTATGCTCTCTTTGTCTATTTTACGAATATCTTTTGAGCCTAAAATATCTTTAATATGTATATTGTAACGGCTCATTCTGTTCTTGGTACTGTTTTTATCTTTGAAATATCTTTGTGCTAAATCATCAAAAGTTACTATTGCAGTTTTTTTCTTATTTGCTATTACAGTTATATCTTTACCGTGCTTCATCTTAGAGATTTGTTCAGCTCTAAGGTTAAAAGCATTTATCTCTCTTATGCCATCTTTATAGCTTCCTACTTTAACCCACTTCTTTTTATTGTTATCATTTGTATCTTTATATGTGAAGTAAAATACTTTATCGCCACTCTGTAAGACTTTATAATATACACCAGTTTTGGAAGTCTTAATCATATTTTTACTCATTAATTTATCTACCCTATATCTACCCTAAAATGCTAAAAGTAGGTTTTACTTGCTTTTACTTGAAATTTATTATACAATGATTTAAGCCCTATGTAAAGGGACTTGAAAGAAGTTGCAATGTACTTTAAGGAAGTTGAAAAATATCTATGTTTAGATGTTACGAATCACGCCTGTAAACGATTCTCCTTCGGGAGAATGTTTCTCTTCTTCTACAAAAAAATTCAAATTTTTCCATACATTTCATTATGAAAATTAACTGCGTATCTGTC
>JAMOPZ010000142.1 GCA_027064245.1 Campylobacterales bacterium | reverse complement strand
GTGCAAGAAAAACTATGTGGGCACCAGAGATAGATGGTGAAATATATGTTAATGATAGAACGAAAGATGATGAAGATTTAGTTTTTGGGAAGATTTATAAAGCTAAGGTTACTGGTATTGTTGGGAATGTTTTGATGGCTGTTGTGGATAATTCTTAGAGAGAGTAACCAAAACCTACCTCTCATTATTTTGTAAGGATAAACTATGCAATGGAAAAAAAATAAAATAACTCTCCAAGATGGAACTGAAATAGATGCTCAATCTCCTATCATCGTTTCAGCAAGTCGTTCTACTGATATACTTACTTTTTATAGCGAGTGTAACTATTGTTATGCGAATATATCTAAAGTAGTGGCTAAGAAAAATTATCAGTTGCATTTGGAAAATCCGAATAGTGAGAGTATAAAATGAGAACTATACAATTAGAAGTAAGAGATGATTATTTAGATAATATCTTGAATTTTTTAAAACTACTACCCGATAATGTGGCAAGAATAAAAGAGTTATCAAGTTTAGAAAAAGATGATAATAATGACTATGATTTTTGGAGTGAGGAAGAGTTAGAATATATTGCAAAAGTAGATTTATCAACTCCATTAGATGATGATGAGGATTATTCAAAATGGTAGGAACTATCTATTTGGCAAAAATCTATTTTACAGATAATACAAATTTTAAGTTAAGACCAGTATTGATAATCAAAAAGAACTCTTTTAACGATTTTATCTATATTCCATTTACAACAAATTCAAATAATAGATATAGTTTTAAATTTTCTAATAGTTTTCTTGAATTTGGAGAATTTAAAAGAGAAAGCTATCTAATATTAGATAAAACTTGTACTATTGAAGAAAAACTACTTGATAAAAAGATAGCTAAAGTAAAAAGTGAGATATTGGAAAATATCTTAGATGAGTATTGTAAGGTTTTAAGAGTATGAAACTAAAAATAAATAACATAGGCATCATAAAAAAAGCAGATATAACACTTGATGGATTAACTGTTATTGCAGGGAAAAATGATAGTGGAAAAAGTACAATTAGTAAAGTGCTTTATAGTATGATTTTTACTTTAGAACAGGAAAAATATACAATGGTTAATTTATCTTCTACTGATTATAATCAATATAAAAATAAGTTCAACAACACCATAAATGATATATTTAACAATCAAATATCAGAAGATGGGGATATATCATTTGAGTATAAAAATGAAACTATCAAAGTAAAAGTAGAGCAAGATATATGTACTAATTTTGAGATACCAAATAGTTATATATTTAATGATATTGCATCACTTGGAGAGTTTAAAGTGCTGATGATAGAGACACCTTATATTTGGAATATATTTCCAACTCTAAAAAGTATTAATCATCTTTTAAATAGTCAAATTGATTTTAATATACCAACAATAACAAATGACTTATACTTTGCTCTCAATACAAAACTAAAAAATAATAGTCGTGAAATAAAATTAGATATAAATAGCATTATAGAGGGTGAATTTAAAGATGATACTTTTGGTAATTTTGTATTTCAAAAAGATGATAAAAAAGTAGAATTGATAAATACTGCTATGGGTATAAAATATTTTGGTATTTTACAAGTTTTAGCAAATAATAACCATTTTTACAAAGACCAAATACTTATATTAGATGAACCAGAAGTACATCTACACCCTACTTGGCAATTAGAATTAGCAAAACAGATAGTGCATTTAGTGAAAAATGGTATGAAGATATTAGTAAATTCACATAGCCCTTATATGATAGAAGCGTTAGAGCTGTTTTCTAAAAAAGAAAAAATAGTAGCAAATTTTTATATTGCTCAAAAAGAGAAAGATAGTGCAATAATCACTGATGTAACGGATAACTTGGAAGTGATATATAAAACCCTTTCTGATTCTTTTATGGAATTGGAACGGATAGCATTAACAGATAATTTCAGATGGTAGAGTTTTTAAATATTCATTTTAGAGAAAATGGAGAATATGAAGAGTTACAGATTGTAAGTGATGGGATATGTGAGAACAATTCAAAAAAATATCTAAATTTTGATAAATTTATTGAGTCATTATTCAAAAAGAACTATTTCAAAGGAGATACATTTTCATCTCCAGATACAGTTTTAATAAATTTAGAAAAAAATCATCTGATATTTGTAGAATTTAAAAATATGAGTTCTTTTGAAACAGAGGAAGAGATGAAAAATTGGTGGAAAAATAAAAATAGTAAAGTTTATCTGAAAATGACCGATTCTATTTTAGGCTTAGGTTATTATCTTAATCAAAAATGTGATATTAGTTATGATATATTTATGAAGAGTTCAAAAAGTTTTATTTATGTTTATAAAGCCAATAGCTATAAAAAGAAGATACATAGACATTTAGAAAATAAACTTACTCGATATAATTTTTTATTTGAGAATATAGAAAGTGTAGAAACTAAAACTTTTGAGTATTTTCTGATAGAAAATGATTTATAAAGAAAGTAGAACAGTGAATAAAATACATCTCCTCCAAAACAAAAAAAACCTCCTAGCATTCTCAGCAGGAGGAGATTCAACTGCACTTTTTTTTCTTCTCTTAGAACACAACATCAAATTTGATATAGCTATCGTAAATTATAATCTAAGAGAGCAAAGCAAAGAGGAAGTTCACTATGCTAAAGAGTTAGCTAAAAAATATGATTTAAAATGCCATCTTTTAAACGCTAATAAGATAGAAAAAAATATGGAAGCAAATGCAAGAGCTATTCGATATGGTTTTTTTGAAGAACTTATAGCAAAACATAATTATAACAATCTTTTAACTGCTCATCATCTTGGAGATAGGTTTGAGTGGATGC
>JAMOPZ010000141.1 GCA_027064245.1 Campylobacterales bacterium | reverse complement strand
TATTTATAGGTTTATAGTGTATTTGTACCCCTATGTTTTGTTTTTTTAATTTTTTTATTAGAGTATCTCTTTTAATAGATAGTTTTGAAAAATCTATTCTAACTATATAAAGATGATAATATGATTTTATAGTAAAATTATAAAGTGGTTTTACAATACTATTTATAAATAATTTATCATATCTTTTTGCTATTTTTTGCCTTTTTTGGATAAATTTATTAAGTTTTTTTAGCTGAGATATACCTAATGCACACTGAATATCACTTAACCTATAGTTATATCCTAACTTTGTCATATTGTGTGAATTATCTTGTCCATGATTTCTTAAGGTTATTAATTTTTTATATAGTTTTTTATTGTTTGTTATTATTGCTCCACCTTCTGCTGTTGTTAGGTGTTTAACCGGATGAAAAGAGAATATGCTAATATCACTTTTTTTTAGTTTTGTACCCATACGGTGGGCATTGTCTTCTAGGATTTTTATATTATATCTTTTTTTTAAATAAATTAATTTTTTTTGATCTAAAGCTTTTCCTGAAAAAGACACTATATATATAGCTTTTATTGAACTATCTTTTTTTAGATATTGTTCACAAATATCTAAGTCTATTAAGCCATCTTTACAGATATCTACAAAAATAGGGTTTGCTTTTGCATAAAGAATAGAGTTTGATGTTGCTAAAAAGCTATTTGGTGTAGTTAGAACCTTATCGTTTGGTTTTAAAAGTACTAAAGATGATAGATGTAAAGCTGCAGTTGCATTTGATACTACTACACAATATTTTGCACTACAATATGATCCAATAGCTTTTTCAAACTCTTTTATTTTTGGTCCTGTTGTAAGATAAGGTGATTTTAAAGTTTTTATAACCTCTTTTATATCATCTTTAAGTATTGTTTGTTTGCCATATGGTATAAAATCCATTATAGATACTCTTTTGCCATATTCAAAAATTGCTCTTTTGTTAGCCACTGATTATTTTTATTGGAACTATACTCAAAACCAATACCTATATCTTTTCCTATCTTTAATAATCTATTTTTTGTATAGTCTATATCTTGACTAAATTTAATTGTAGGAGTTATCACATAATAATCATCAAACTCAATAACCCTATCATTTGATGTTATCATAACTTCATGCAGTTTCTCTCCAGCTCTAATACCTATAATTTGATGTGGAATAGAAGGAGCCATATATTTTACTAAATCTACTATTTTTAAAGAAGCTATTTTTGGGATAAATATCTCTCCTCCGTGCATCCTTTTAAAATTGTTCAATACAAAATTAACACCATCTTCAAGTGTTATAAAAAATCTTGTCATATCTGGATCTGTTATTGGTATCTCTTTTGCACCATTATCTAATAATTTTTTAAAAAATGGTATTACAGAACCCCTACTTCCTACAACATTTCCATATCTTACAACTGCAAATCTAATATCTTTTTTTCCTACTATATTATTAGCTGCTACAAAAAGCTTATCTGAAGCTAATTTTGTAGCACCATATAGATTTATAGGGCTTGATGCTTTATCTGTACTTAGAGCTATTATTTTTTTTACATTATTGGTTATAGCTGCATCTATTACATTTTGGGCACCATTTATATTTGTTTTTATACATTCACTTGGATTATACTCTGCTATTGGAACATGCTTTAAAGCTGCTGCGTGTATAACAAAATCCACCTCATACATAGCCTCTTCTAATCTTTTTTTATCTCTTACATCCCCTATAAAATATCGCATACAAGGGTTATTGAAAACTTGAGCCATCTCGTATTGTTTTAACTCATCTCTGCTAAAAATAATAATTTTATTTGGTTTATAATCTTTTAATAATATCTCAGTGTATTTTTTACCAAAACTTCCTGTTCCACCTGTAATTAATATATTTTTATTATTGAACATATCTACTTCTTGCTATTAAAATCATCTTTATTACCACTCTTTAATTATTAATTTGGTAGAATTATATCGTAAATTTAATTAAGATCTTTTATGACTTTACAAAAAATTCTAGGTGAACAATGATAAAACTATATAAAAAAAATTTAAATTTTTTAAAACATATTGATAAATCTTTGTATAATAAAACTCTTCAATATAATACTAAAATCAATATAGACCATAATAAAATACCTTATTATATTAATACTATATATAATTATAATGATATATTATATAACTCTAATAATATATCAAGTAAAAGAACTTTTAATGATGGAGGAGAATTTCTTTTTAGTAATTTTAAAATTTCACAAGATCTTTCTGAATTTAAAAAAATCTTAAATTTTCCTATATTAGATAATTCAATCAAATTAAAAGAGATACCAAATTTTATCTTTTTTGGTTTGTTGTATAAAGATGATTTTATTCATCTTACACAAAAAACAGATATAAAAAGATATCTTATAGTAGAATCTGATTTTTATAAATTTATTGCATCTCTATATACTATAGATTATGGTGTTTTATTTAAAAATAGATCGGTTAGTTTTTGTATTACTAATAATCAAGCAGATATTTTATCTAAAATGCAACAGTTTATTAAACAAGATTATTTAGATAACTATATATATAAATATAGTATATCTCAATATACAACATCTAAGGTTTTAGCACTTTTTAAATTAGCATTACAAAATAGTGCTTATGATAGCTATGATCACTATAGGCAACTTACATATATCAAAAGAGCATCTAAAACTCTAAATAAATATAAAATATTGCAATATAATATTCAACAATCTAGTATATCTGATAAACCAATATTTATATTAAGTCCTGGTCCATCGTTAAGAGAAAATTTATCTTGGATACAAAAATATCAAGATAAATTTTT
>JAMOPZ010000140.1 GCA_027064245.1 Campylobacterales bacterium | reverse complement strand
AAAAAAAGATCCAGCATATGATGAGAAACTTTATGCAGCTGAATTACAATGTTTAGAAACAATAGCCCAATCTATAAATATAGCTTTAGATAAAACTTCAAATGTAATAGCAGTTATAGAAAATACTGCAGGGCAAGGTACAAATCTTGGATATAAATTTGAGCATTTAGAATATATAATAGATAGAATTGAAGATAAAAGTAGAATTGGTGTTTGTATAGATACATGTCATATGTTTACAGCTGGTTATGATATACGAACAAAAGAAACATATGAAAAAACTTGGGACGAGTTTAATAGAATACTAGGATTTGAATATCTAAAAGGGATGCATATAAACGATTCCAAGCCACCACTTGGAAGTAAAGTTGATAGACACCATAGTTTGGGTGCTGGGGAAATAGGTTGGGATGCCTTTGAGATGATTATGCAAGATAGCCGTATGGATGATATACCACTTATTTTAGAAACTATAGATGAAACCATTTGGGATCAAGAGATAAAAGCTATGTATAAGTTTATATCATGAAAAAAATAATTATAATTTTACTTTTTGTTAATATACTTTTTGCTAAAAGTGAATTTTGGCAAAAAGTAACAGATATAGAAAATAAATATTATCCAATAGTATCAAAACAATTGGATGAAAAAGCTATAAATGATATGATAGATAAAAAATATAGTAATTTTAATCAACTTATAGCAATATTAAAAAACAAACCATATGATTTAACTGATGATAGTTATTTTAATTTAAATGAAAAAAATAGATTAAAACTTTTACAAAGAATAAAAACAAATAAAACATATGGATATAATTTAGCAGTTCAAAGAGATAAAATAAAATTAGCAACCTTAAAATTAAAAGAGAAATTTTATATATATTTTGTAACTTTAGCTAATAGTTGGGTAAATTTTAAAAGTGATGATTTAGAAAAACTAACACAAGAAAATTTAGAATATCTAGCACGAATAAATTATACTCAATATTTTGTAAGTTATGATAGAGTAAAAAAAATAGATGGTAAAATAGAAAATCAAATCAAAACAGCATTTCAAGAGTTTGATAAACATTATCTATTTTTTAATGAATTTTTAGCTTATATTATTGAAAATAAGCAAATATTTAAATATGAATCTTTATCAAATATATTGAAATTAGGGGTTTTAATAGATAAAATAAACTCTAATAATCTTTTTAAAGAGATAAATACAAAACTAAGATTTGTACATCTTGATATGGGAAGAGTTATACTTTTTATTTTTGTAGTTATATTTTCTATATTTTTATCATATATAGTGTATAAAAGGATATATGCTTTATTAAGAAAAAAGATATATTTAAAACATGATGACATTGATGATATACTATTAAATAATCTAAATAAAATAAGAAAGCCTATATCTTTTCTTATTATATTAATTGGACTAAAAATATCACTTGATATACTTATATATCCTAATAGTTTAGAAGATAATATATCAAATAGTTTTTATATTATTGTTGTATTAAATGTTGTTTATTTATTGTTTATTTTTATAGATAATACAATTTTAATATATCTTACAAATAAAAATGATGATAATATTAGAAAAGAACTAGTAGCTTTAATAGTATCTATATCTAAAATCATTATCTTTTTTATAGGCATTTTACTTATTCTTGTAAATTTTAAAGTAGATATAAGTGGTATTTTAGCCTCGCTTGGTATTGGAGGTTTAGCTGTTGCACTTGCTGCTCAAAGTACACTATCAAACTTTTTTGGACTTATTAAGATGATAGCTGATAAATCATTTTCTATAGGAGACTGGATTCAAACTTCAGATGTAGAGGGAACTGTAGTAAATATAGGCTTTATTAGTACAAAGATCAGAACATTTGATAATGCACTTATTACTGTACCAAATTCTGCATTAGCAAATAGTGCAATAAAAAACTGGAATAAAAGAAAAATAGGACGAAGAATAAAAATGCATCTAGGGCTTACATATAGCTCGCAACAAAAAGATCTTAAAAATGCTATAAAAGAGATCAAAGTAATGCTACAAAATCATCCAGGTATTGTAACATCTAATAAAGTAGATTATAGCCAGATAAACAAATATTATCGTCAAGAGCAAAAATTAACCTCTATAGATGATAAATATGGTATAAAAACTACCCTTTTAGTGTATCTTGATAAATTTAATGATAGTAGTATTGATATACTTATTTATACATTTACAAATACAACTTCATGGGATAAATGGCTTGAAATAAAAGAGGATGTGTTATTAAAAATATGGACAATTATAGAACAAAATAATTTAGAATTTGCATTTCCTTCTCAAAGTATATATATGGAAAAAACAAAATATTAAGGTATTAGATATGAATATTAAAAAATTGGTAAAATTATTTTTTAAATTCTAAGTATAATTTATGTTATTTACATAGTAACTTTTTTAATTTGCTATTAATTATAAGGTTTATAAGATATAATAAATATATGAAAAAGAAACAAAAAGTAATAGTAGGTTTAAGTGGTGGTATAGATAGCTCTATGACTGCTTATTTACTACAAAAAGATGGATATGAAGTTGAAGGTATCTATATGAAACTTCACTCTTTAATACCTAATTATCATGAAAAAAATCTTAAGTGTATAGAAAAAGTTACTAAATTTTTAGGTATAAAATATACTATTTTAGATATAGAAAAAGAGTTTAAAGAGGAAGTATATGATTATTTTGTCCAAAGTTATATAGATGGTTATACCCCAAATCCATGTGTAAAATGCAATAGACAAATAAAATTTGGACGACTTTTTGATGAAGCTATGAGATTAGGTGCTGATTTTCTTTCAACTG
>JAMOPZ010000139.1 GCA_027064245.1 Campylobacterales bacterium | reverse complement strand
AAAAATCTCTTCAAATATATCATTTACAAAAGAAAGTATCTTTTTATCACTTCTATAGTTGATATTCATTGGTACTGGGTCATTTCCATCAATTTTTACAGCTCCATTAAATACCTCTAGTTCTGCCCCTTGAAAAGAGTAGATAGATTGCTTTGCATCACCTACTATAAAAAGATTTTTACCTTTTGATATTTTATTTACTATACTATTTTGAGTAGAGTTTGTATCTTGAAACTCATCTACCATTATATATTTATAATTATTTGGTATTTGCCCTACAATTTTATCAGTAAGAGTAATAATAGAATCAAAGTCAATTTTCTGCTCTTGTTTTAATCTAGCTTGATATTTATCATAAATAGTATTTAAAAGATTTTGTATAAGTTTTAGCTGCTCTATAAACTCTTGCTCTTTTTCTAAATCTATACTTTGAGAATATATTTTATATAAACTATTAGATTTAGTAGTAATTGCATACTCTTTTAAAAGTGAATCTTGTTTTAATGGCGGTGCTTTGTCATCAAATACATCTTTCCATACTGTAGCTTCAAAATTTTCAAAGTTTTCATTATACTTATCAAACCAATGTTTTCGCACATCACTATCTTTTGCATCCTCAATCTCATCTAAAAGCTCTTGAGTAATTTGTGGCAATGGATATAATTCTCTTACCATATTTTTATAAGTATCTATATCTATAGGATTTTTAATAAACTTATCAAAACTTAGTCGAAATTGATTATTTGTAGTATATTTTTCTATGATTTGTAAAGCTCTAAATTTATCATAACTACTAAATGTTTTTAATGTTTCATTTTCATCACTACTAAATACTTCAAATCTTATCTCATCTAGTATCTTTTGCTTCTCATCATCTTGAATAATATCTAGCTTTGCATCAATTTTAGCTATATCACTATTTACACTAATAATATCAAGACAAAAAGAGTGTATAGTAGATATAAAAGCACTATTTGAGTTATCAAGTGCATTTTGTAAAGTATCTTTTACATACTGTTTATCACTCTTATTTAGTTTATCCATACCCATTTTTATAGATTTAAAATCTTTATAATCAGTTTGCGAATCATCAAACTCTATAACCTTTTGCATAAGATCAAAAATTCGCTCTTTCATCTCTAAAGCAGCTGCTTCAGTATATGTCATAGTAACTATTTGCTCTAAATCTGCTCGATTTTCATCTTTTTTTTCTATAAAATTATCTTGACTTTCATCTTTTATAAAAAAATCAAATCCTAAAACTGCATTTATATATCTTCTACTTAGTGTATATGTTTTACCACTTCCTGCCCCTGCACTTATCGCAAAGCTTTTTTGTATTGTGAATTTATTCATCTATTATCTCCCAGTATCCTTTTCTTGCACTTCCTACTCTTTTTAATCTATTTGATGATTTGAGATTTGCTATTTGTTTTTCTATAGCTCTTGTTGTTAAACTTAGTGTTAATGCCAACTCTTTGATTGTTAATTTTGGATTCTCTTTTAAATATTCTAATATTCTATCCTCTGTGTTTACCGAACTTCTAACCGAACTCTTTACCGAACTTTTAATTGTAGTTAAAATCACTTCAAGCATAAATTCAATAAAAATAGTTGATTCTCCCATCTCTCCTGATTTTTCCAAAGCTTCATAGTACCGTTCTTGATTATCTCTTATTATACTTTCTGTTGGTATGGCATTAAAAACTTTTCTGTAATGGTATAAAATGACACTTTGCCAAAGTCTTCCGATTCTGCCATTTCCATCACTAAAAGGGTGTATAAATTCAAATTCATAATGAAACACACAAGATTTTATAAGCATATGCTCATCACTATTTTTTAGCCAAGTAAATAAATCTTGCATTAAATTAGGAACAACACCATAAGGTGGTGCTACATGGGTAACACCATTGTTACTTCCAACTCCTACATTTATATCTCTAAAACTTCCTGCATTTTTTAGTATATCTTTCATCAAAATCTTATGTGCTTTTAATAAATCATCTAAACTATCATATTTATAGTTGCCCAACTCTTTATAAGCATTTATAGCACCTTCAACTTCTAATATCTCACCATAAGTTCCTAAAACTCTTTTGCCATCTAAAATAGCTGTGATTTTTTCCTCACCCAAAAAGTTACCCTCTATCTCAAGAGTTCCTGCAAGAGTTTTTACACGGTTCTTTTTTCTTAATTTTGGTGTGATTGTATTGTTTGACTCATATTCTAGTTTAGTTAATTCTTCTGCTATTGTAGTTGAGAGTGATAACATTTTAGAAGTTATGGTATATGGTGGTTTGTAGTTTGGCATTTATATATCCTCATTAATAATTTTATTCATATCCAATGGAATAACCACTATTTTAGTATCATCCCAATATTTATAATATTTTTTTATTTGAAAGTTTTCATTCATAGGATAGTATAACCTAAGGGCTTTTTTTGGCTTAAATATTTTACTATAAGCAAAAAGTTGATAAAAATCACTTTGTTTAAATGTAGAGTTTTGATCTGTATCTAATATTTTCCATTTTGCATCTGCTACTACAAATATTTTATCATCTTTTTTTATTAAAAAATCAGGTTTTAGATCAAACAGATCTTTTACAAAATTTCTTTTTGATTGTGAGATAATATCAAATCGTTTATATCTATTTATCAAATAATACTCAACATAATTTTCAAATAATTTCTCCATAGGATAAAGCAATGCAAAAGCAATAGTATCTCCAAGAAAGCTACTAAATGTCTCTTTTTTTAGAAATATTTTTGACCAAATTAAAGCATTTTTATAATAGTTCATACCTCTTGTTTTGGTATTGCAGATCTTAAAATCATTATCATAATTTAAAGATAAAT
>JAMOPZ010000138.1 GCA_027064245.1 Campylobacterales bacterium | reverse complement strand
ATCGAAAAAACAAAAGAACATAACGATATAAATGTAAGAATGTATCTAATAGTAGATAATATTATTTTACAATATACAAAGTTAGAATTAGATAGATCGAAATTTCCAAGATCAACACCAAAATCATTACAATGGGGTGGATATGTTTTTAATAGTGAACCAAATAGAGATAAATTACCAATAGATTGGAAAGAGAGAAAAACTGCTCTGCTTACACGAGATAAGCAAACATGTTTTAGATGTAGTAAGCATTTAAATACAACTACGGTTCAAGTACATATGATAAAACCTTTAGAAAATGGTGGCAAGTATTTTTTAGAAAATTTAATACCAGTTTGTAGTGATTGTAAAAAACTTTTAGAACCCGTAGGTACAAAAACACCATTTTTAACAATAAAACATGATCTATACAATATAGTAGAAACACATTTATATGAAGGATAAAAAGATGAAAAAAATATTTAACAATATAGAAAAAATAGCAGTAGAGATTCAAAATGATATCTTTAAAAATTATGATAATTTTAAAAATACCAATACTATTATTAATCATTGTGAAACAATTATAAAAAAACATTTAAATAATAGTGCAAAAGCTATTGTTAGTATAACAGATAAAAAAATATTAGAATTAAATACAAATAATAAATATATTGTCACTTATGTCCCTATTGATACACCTAGTTTATTAGATAGTAATTTCTCTTTAGGCTCTATTTTTAGTATATATGATACTAAAATTGATATAGATAATCTACAAGCTGTATGCTATATAACTTATGGTCCAACATTTCAGCTTGTATATGCTACAAAAGATGATGGGGTAGGGTATTATGATTATGAAAATAATACTTTTATAAAACAAGGTATTTTAACTTTGAATAAAAAAGGAAAAATAAACTCAACAGGTGGAGATAGAACAACTTGGAGCGATAAACACAAAGAAGATATGCAATATTTTTTTGATAATGGATATAGACTTAGATTTAGCAACTCTCTTTGTCTTGACACTCATCAAATATTATTTAAAAAAGGTGGAATATACTCTAATCCTACTACAAAACAAGATCCTAAAGGATTGATAAACTTAGTATTTGAAGCATATCCTATAGCTTTTGTTATAATAAAAGCAAATGGTAAAGCAATAGATAGTAAGATAGATATACTAAATAAACCATATAAAACTTTAGAAGATAAAACACCATTTTATTTTGGATCAGAAGAAGAGATATCGTATATAATTTAGAAAGAAGTAAAAAATTATAATGAACAATGATCAATATAAACAAAATATAAAAGTTTTAAAACAATGGGCATATGAATACTATGTAAATGACAACCCAATATCAACAGATGAAGAGTATGATACTCTAGCTAGAAGTTGTAAAGAGTTTGAGAAACAAAACCCCTCTCTAACCGACCCCAATTCACCAAATAATAGGGTAGGGGATATTGTAAAAGATGGTTTTAAAAAAGCTAAACATCTAAGTCGTATGTGGTCTCAAGAGGATGTTTTTGATACAAATGAACTTGAAGCTTGGATTTTAAGAGCCAATAAAGTAGTATCAAATATAGAATTTATTTGTGAACCAAAATTTGATGGAGCTAGTTTAAATCTAATATATGAAAATGGTATTTTAAAACAAGCAATAACAAGAGGCGATGGAACACAAGGGGAAGATATAACTTCAAATGCAAAAACAATACACTCTATCCCTTTAACAATAGATTATGATGGATTAATAGAAATAAGAGGTGAAGTTGTTATAAAAAAAGCAGATTTTGAAGCTATAAATCAACAAAGACTACAAGATAATGAACCACCATTTGCAAACCCACGAAATGCAGCAAGCGGAAGTTTAAGACAGCTAGATCCTACTATTACTGCAAAAAGAAAATTATTTTTTTACCCTTGGGGAGTAGGGGTAAACTCTTTAGAGTTTGATAGTGGATTTGATCAGATGAATTTTATATATAATTTAGGTTTTTTACAACCTCCACTTAGACAAAAAGCCATAACAGTCCAAGATATAGAACAAATCTACCATACTATTATAAAACAAAGAGATAATACTCCTATGATGTTAGATGGTATGGTGATAAAAATAGATTCTATAGAGGCTCAAAAAAGTTTAGGATATACTGTAAAATTTCCTAGATTTTCATGTGCATATAAATTTCCAGCAGTTGAAAAAACTACTATTATAAACTCTATATCGTTGCAAGTTGGAAGATCTGGAGTGGTTACTCCTGTAGCAAATTTAAAGCCAACTTTAATAGATGGATCAACTGTTAGTCGTGCAACACTACATAATTTTGATGAAATAAAAAGACTTGATCTAAAGCTAAATGATACAGTGATACTTATAAAAAGTGGAGATATAATACCAAAAATTACAAAAGTTTTAAAAGATAGAAGAGATGGTACACAAAAAGATATCCCAATTCCTAAAAATTGTCCTATTTGTAATAGTGAGCTTTTAATAGAGGATATTCTTATAAAATGTCAAAATCTTGATTGTAATGCAAGAGTGGTAAACAATATCGTTTATTTTGCTAGTAAAAATTGTATGAATATAGATGGACTAGGTCAAAAAATAGTAGAACAATTAGTAATGGAAAAGAAAATTAAAGATATTTTAGATCTGTATTCTTTAAAATACGAAGATCTAGAAGATCTAGAGGGTTTTAAACAGAAGAAAATAAATAATCTTCTTAATGCCATACAAAATACAAAGAATACACCATTACATAGAGTTATAAATGCACTAGGAATTGAACATATAGGTGAAGTTGCTAGTCGTGATCTGTCTTATACTTTTGGGCTAGATATTTTAGATGTCACATTTGATGATATAATAGCTA
>JAMOPZ010000137.1 GCA_027064245.1 Campylobacterales bacterium | reverse complement strand
CCAATACCAATTAAAACAAATGGTATAAGATAAACAAGATCATAATAAATAAAACTATACCCTATCCAATAAAACCAACAAATAGAAGTTATAAATCCAGCTATAAACAACTCTTTTTTATTTAGTGTAAATAAAAGATAAAAAGCATAAAAAGCTATAAGAGTATTAAGTAAATTATTACTAATATTAAAATATTCACTATACAAAGAAAAACTAAGCAAAAATGGTAAAATAAATGATTTTTTTAAATTCATAGTAAAATAATAACATAATTTATAAAAAAAACATAATTTAACACTTATTTAAATCTTAATTAAAGTTTGTTTAGATAATATTAAGGGATAGTTAAAAAATAGGAGAATACAGATGAATAAAGCAGAATTAATCGCACAAGTTGCCGATAAGGCAGGTTTAACAAAAAAAGATACAGGTGTAGTAGTAGAGTCTATCTTAGAAACTATTACAGAAGCATTAGCAAGTGGGGATACAGTATCTTTTATAGGTTTTGGTACATTTTCTACATCAAAAAGAGCAGCAAGAGAGGGTATAAATCCATCTACTGGTAAGAAAATACAAATTGCAGAATCTACAGTTGCAAAATTTAAAGTTGGTGCAAAACTTAAAGAAGCAGTTAAAGAAATATAATTATCATATTATCTATAGGTTTTTATACCTACAGATAACTTTATGTTAAGCTTGAGATTGTTCAGCAGCTAATTGTTGGCTTGCTTTCATCTCATTTAAAATTTGAATTATTGAAATTAGTGCCATATGATACCCAAATGGTCCAAATCCAGTAATAACACCTAAGCTAGATCTAGCAGTTATAGAATTTTGTCTAAACTCTTCTCTTTTATAAATATTTGAAATATGAACTTCCACTACAGGTAAATTTACCGCTGATATTGCATCTGCTATTGCTATACTTGTATGTGAATATGCAGCTGGATTTATAATAATTGCATCTACTGTACCTAAACACTCTTGTATCTTATCAACAATCTCACCCTCTAGGTTTGATTGAAAAAATTCCAACTCTACCCCATTTTGTTCTGCACTACCTTTCATTTGATCGTGTATTTGATCTAAAGTCATAGGTCCATATATGTGTTGTTCTCTAATACCTAACATATTTAAGTTTGGTCCTTGGATTACTGCTATTTTCATTTTTTTCCTTTTATATAATAAATTTTAGGTATAATACCAAAAATAATATAAAAAGGTTATAAGATTATGAAATTTTTATCTGCTTCTTATCTATTGGTTTGTGATGATAAATTTTCTATTATAGAAAATGGTGTTGTGGTATTTGATAAAACTATACATTTTGTAGGGACATTAGAGCAATTTAAAAAACAATACCCAAATAAACCAATAGAATTTTTAGGTAAAAACTCTGTATTGATGCCAGGATTTATAAATAGTCATATCCATTTAGAATTTAGTGCAAATAAAACAATACTAGAATATGGAGATTTTATAAAATGGCTTTTTAGTGTTATAAAACATAGAGAAGATCTAATCCATAATAATCTTGAGAAAATCATAGACAATGAATTATCAAATATGTTAAAAAAAGGGACAACTACAATAGGAGCTATTAGCTCTTATGGATATGATCTAAAATCTTGTATAAAAACACCTATAAATGTAGTTTATTTTACAGAAATATTAGGTAGTAAACCAGATATGATAGATACTATTTTTAGTGATTTTAAAGCAAAACTATCTCAAGCTAATAGCCACAAAACAGATAATTTTATCCCTGCTATTGCTATACATTCACCATACTCTACACATCCTATACTCATAAGAGAAATTCTAAAAATTGCAAAAGAAAACAACTATGCAGTATCTGCTCATTTTTTAGAAAGTACAGCAGAAAAAGAATGGTTAGAAAATTCTACTGGTGATTTTGTACCATTTTTTAAAAATCTATTAAATCAAACAAAATCCTTAACAAATGCAAATGACTTTTTATCACAATTTTTAGATATAAAAAATCTTAGCTTTACACACTGTACAAAAGCTAATAAGCAAGAACTAGAAAAAATAGAACAACTAAAAGCATCTATAATACACTGCCCTACTTCAAATAGACTTTTAACAAATACTAAATTAAATCTAACTCAATTAAACAATATAAATATAGCTTTAGGTACAGATGGTTTAAGCTCAAACAATAACTTAGATATATTATCAGAGTTACACAATGCACTTTTTATCCATACGAATATAAATCTAAATGATCTAGCAATACAACTTTTACTAGCATCAACCAATGGTGGTGGAAAAACTTTAGGATTAAAAAAAGGGATATTAAAAAAAGATTATGATTCAGATATTATATCTTTTACTTTACCTCAAGATACACAAAAAGAGAATCTACCATACTCTATTATACTACATACTAAATCAATAGATAATATTTTTATCAATGGAGTTGGTTATTAAAACAAAGAAGGAGTATCATAATTATTTAAAAGTATCTCTTTTATATATGCTATATTTATATATTTAAAATATATAATATTTGCATCATATTTTTTAATATATTTTAATATCTGTTCATCTGATATATTTGGTTTATCTATAACTTTTATTTTACCATATTTATACTCTTTATTAAGATATCTTAATTCAAATTTGCAAATATCTATATTGTTATTTGCTAGTATAAAACGGTTTGATTGACCAAATGGCATTATTTGTAATGATTTGCTTATAAAAATAGGTTTTAATAAAGCAAAGTTATTTACTTTATTTAGATCTATTGTTTTATTAAAAAAATTATATATTGTTAAAAAATGATTTATATATAGTTTTGGAATTTTCAGTTTATTAAAAAGTATACCTTTATATGAAAAAGTTGTATCA
>JAMOPZ010000136.1 GCA_027064245.1 Campylobacterales bacterium | reverse complement strand
AAAATTTTCTACTCTTAAAGTATTTGCTATAGAATCTGGCATAATACTTAAGATATTATCTTGTACCATACTCCACCAACTTTTTATTCTGTTTATTCTATGTGGGGCTTGTAGTATTAAAGCTATAACACCTATAATAGCAACACTTATAATAGAGATAAATAGTTTCCAACTTCTATTTGAGAATATAAGCATCACAAATAGTATAGTTCCTAAAAGTACAACTTGTCCTAAATCTTTTTGTAATACAGCAATTAGTCCAACTACAATTGCAAATATAATAGCATATGGATAAAGTAATATAAGTTCATCTAAAAATTTATTTTTTTGTTTATGTACAACATGTTTGCTAAATGATCTAGCTAAAAAATAGATAAAACCTACTTTAAAAAACTCTATAGGAGCAAGAGAAATCCCAGGAAATCTTATCCATCTTTTTGCACCACCTGATTCTGTTACAAAAGATGCAGGTAGAAAAGGCATGGAAATAATAAGTAATAAAAATACAATAAGTAAAAACCACCCAAGATAATCTATAAGTTTATTAGGAGATATATAACTTAAACTCCACATAATTAATATAGATAATACACCAGTAAAAAGTTGTCGAGAAAAAAAATGAAATTGACTATAATCCCAGTAAACAACAGTATATATAGATAATGAGTATGAAAAAATTATACTTATAATAATAAGCGCAGAGCTTAAAAAAAATATACTATAATCAGGTTTTTTCTCATCTGTTAAGGTTTTAAACATATTTGTGATAAAATTCATATTCTAATTTTAACAAGATAATACAAAATAATGGATAAAAATGTTTAAAAAAATAAAGTCTTTTCTCAAAATCGATCGTTTTCGTGTATTAATAACTATTATATTAATTTTTTTTATAATGTTAACTATATCAATAATGAACACTATAAAAGATTCACGAAATTTACCATCTTTGCTTACTACTAAAAAAACATTAGCAGTAAGGGGCAATATATATAGTGCAGATAACTTTAAAATAGGAAGTTCAAGAAAAATATTTTCAGCTTCATTGGATACAAGAAGTATAGATCCAAATAAAAAAGAGCTTTTTATAACACTCTTTTCAATTTACAGTAATATTCCAAAAAAAGTTATAAGAAAAAAATTAAAAACACGAAAAGGGTATTTGATACTTTCTAGAACTATAAATCAAAGAGTAGCAAAAGATCTAAAATCTCTAGCTTTTAAATTAATGAGGTTAAAAGTATTTAAAAATATTAAAATAAATGGTATAGATAGACTTTATGGACTTAATGTTTATGAAACAGGAGAGGATAGGGTATATCCATATAATGATGCACTAACTCCAGTGATTGGTTTTATGAAAAAAAACAACTCAAAAGCAGGAAAACAAAGGGTAAATGGGGTAAAAGGGATAGAAAAAAAATTTAATTCGGTTTTAAATAATATGCAAGATGGTATCTTAAAAGGTGATAGAGATATTTTATCATATATTATTTTTAATAAAGATTCTCAAATTATACAAAGAAGAGATGGTAAAAATATACAACTTACAATCCCTTTAAAACTCCAAAGAAATATTGAGCTTATGTTAGATAGATATAAGAAAAAATTAGGTGCAAGAGAGATAATAGTATCAGTGATGGAAAGTTCCACTGGTAAAATTATAACTCTAGCTAGTTCAAATAGATATACTCCTAATAAAATAAAACAAAAAGATATAAAAAATCTAAATGTAAATGCAATAGAGTATCAGTATGAACCAGGATCTATAGTAAAGCCACTATCTATATCTGTAGCATTAAAACACAATAAAATAAAAGATGGTGAACTTTTTTATGCTTATAATAAAGGTAGAGCAAATAGTAAAGGGGAGTATCCTCAAGGAAAATACAAAGTAGGGCGATGGATAATAAGAGATGATCATCATTTTAAAAAACATTACCTTACTTTAGATGATATTGTAATGTTTTCAAGCAATATTGGAACTGCAACAATAGCAAACAGATTAAGTGGTCAAGAGTTTTACGATGGGCTTAGAAGTTTTGGATTATCAAAAAAAACAGGTATTGATCTTCCTTATGAAAAACGAGGCTTAATACATAAACTTTACCAATATAAAGCAGGGGAGAATGCAAAAGAGAAAAAACCAAATGTTTTTAAAACTACAGATTCCTATGGGCAAGGTATAACAGCAACTTTTATGCAGATGTTAAAAGCATATAGTGTATTTAATAACAATGGAGTAATCGTAACACCATATATTACAACATATTTTAAAGAGCATGAAAAACATAGAGTATTGCCTAAAGATGTAGCAAATCATATGAAAAGACTTTTGATCCAAACAGTACAAAGTGGTACAGGTTCTCAAGCTCATATAGATGGACTTGAAATAGGTGGCAAAACAGGAACAGCAAATATAGTAAAACATGGAAAATATATAAAGCAATATATGAGTAGTTTTTTTGGTTTTGTAAATGATAGTAAACATAAATATACTATAGGGGTAACTGTAAATGATCCTATTCATAAAGGGAAACATTGGTATTATTATTATGCATCACACTCTGCTGTTCCTGTTTTTAAAGAGACAGTTAAGATATTAGCTAAACTTGATTATTTAAAATATTAATGGTACAATAGTTTTATGTTTATACCTACAACAAAAAAAGAGATTAAAAATTTAGGCTGGGATCAGCTAGATGTTATACTAATTAGTGGTGACACATATATAGATACACCATATAGTGGTATAGCTATAGTTGGTCAAATATTGTTAAGTCAAGGTTACAAAGTGGGCATTATAGCTCAACCTGATCTAAAAACTAAAGATGATATTACACGATTAGGTGAACCTAAACTTTATTGGGGTGTTGGAGCTGGACTTGTAGATAGTATGGTAGCAAACTACACTGCAACTAAAAAGTTTAGAAATAAAGATGATTTTACTCCAGGTGGAGTAAATAATCGCCGACCAGATAGAGCAATAATAACTTATGTAAATCTAGTACGACAATATTTTAAAAATACAGCACCCATTGTAATAGGTGGTATAGAAGCATCACTTAGAAGAGTAGTACACTATGATTTTTGGTCAAATAAGATAAGAAAATCACTGTTATTTGATAGTAAAGCAGATATTTTAGTATATGGTATGGCTGAAAAATCTATAGTTGAATTAACTGCTGCAATTAGAGATAATAAAGATTTTAGAGATATTCAAGGGATCTGTTATATCTCAAAAGAACCAAAAGATGGGTATATAGAGTTACCTACATTTGATGAGTGTAAATCAGATAAACTAAAATTTATAAATATGTTTCATCTTTTTTATCACAATAATGAACCTATGACCTCAACAGGACTTTATCAATTACACGATAGTAGATATCTAATCCAAAATCCACCACAAGATTATATGAATGAACAAGAAATAGATAGAGTTTATGATCTAAAATATGAAAGAGATGTACATCCATACTATAAAGCTCAAGGTGAGGTAAAAGCTCTTCAGACAATTCAGTTTTCAGTTACAACGCATCATGGATGTTATGGGGAGTGTAATTTTTGTGCGATATCTGTACATCAAGGTAGAACTATACGAAGTAGAAGTCAAGAATCTGTATTAAAAGAGATAGATAGTTTTAAAAAACATAAAAATTTTAAAGGTATCATAAACGATATAGGAGGAGCAACGGCTAATATGTATGGTTTTGAGTGTGGCAGAAAACTAAAAAAAGGGGTATGTGCAGATATATCTTGTACTAGTATGACAGTTTGTCCAGTGCTTAAACCAGATCATAGTGAACAACTAGAGTTACTAGAAAAGGTACGAAAAATGCCACATATAAAAAAAGCTTTTGTAAATAGTGGTATAAGATATGATCTTATAAATGAAGATAAAAGATATGGACAAAAATATCTAAAAACTTTAGTGGATCATCATATTTCAGGTCAGATGAAAGTAGCTCCTGAGCATACTGAAGATAAGATTTTAAGACTTATGGGTAAACCAAACAAAAAAGCACTACTTGATTTTAAACAACAATTTGATGACTACAATAAAAAAAGTGGTAAAAAACAGTTCTTAACATACTATTTAATAGCAGCACATCCAGGAAGCGAAATGGAAGATATGCAAAGCTTAAAAAAATTTGCTACAAAAGAGTTAAGATTAAATCCTGAGCAAGTACAAGTGTTTATCCCAACCCCTTCAACATACTCAACACTTATGTACTATACAGAACTTGATCCTTGGACCAGAAAAAAAGTTTTTGTAGAAAAAGATCCAGTACGAAAACAAAAACAAAAAGATATAGTTACTACAAAAGGTGGTTATACTTCTGTTAATAAAAGAAAAAAATCAAGAAGATGATTATTATTAAATAAATAGGATTAATATGTCAAAAATAGCTTGTACACATTGTCATTTAGAGTTTGATGATAGTGTAATGATCAAAGAAAAAGAGGGTGAAAATCAACTCTTTTTTTGTTGTAATGGTTGCCAAGGGGTATATCATTTGTTAAAAGATGATGGGCTTGATAGTTTTTATGAAAAAGTAGGGAACAATACTTTATCACAACCACTAGCCCTAGATGAAGATAGTAGTAATTTTGATATGGATAGTTTTAAACAACGATATATCAAGCCTACAAGAGATGGATTTTATTCTGTTGATCTAATTATTGAGGGTATCCATTGTGCTGCTTGTATTTGGCTAAATGAAAAAGTTCTAGATGCAACGCCTGGAATTGTAGAAGCCAATATAAACTTTACAAACAATAAAGCAAAAATTATTTGGGATGAAGATATTATAAAACTATCACAAATTATAGATAAAATACGAAGTATAGGGTACAATGCTTACCCTTATGATAAGACAGCAAGTGAAGAGAAAACTACAAAAAATAAAAAAGATTATCTTCTTCGTATGGTTGTTGCAATTTTTTTCTCTATGAATATTATGATGATGGATATAGCAAAATATACAGGATATTTTACAGGTATGAGTGATTCTGTATTAAAATTGGTTCATATGGCTGAATTTATATTTTCTACTCCTGTATTATTTTATAGTGGTTGGATATTTTTTCGTGGTGCCTATTATGGATTAAAAAATAAGATTGTAAATATGGATCTACTTGTTAGCTCTGGGGCAGTTTTGACTTATATATACTCCATATATATACTCTTAGGTGGCAAAGGGCATAGCTATTTTGATAGTGTTGCTATGATTATAACTTTTGTACTTGTTGGAAAATATCTTGAGGTTTTAGGGAAAAAATCAGCAGTTGATACTATGGATAAAATAAAAGCTTATATTCCATTAGAAGCTACTAGAATAAAAGATGGTGGCAAAGAGGTGGTATCTCTTGATCAAATAGAAGTAGATGATATTATAGAGGTAAAACATGGTGAAAAAGCTAGTGTTGATGGAGTAGTAGTAAGCGGGCAAAGCTCTTTTGATCAAAGTAGTATCAGTGGAGAGAGTTTGCCAGTAGAGAAAAATATTGGTGATAAAATATTTAGTTCCACTTTAAATATAGGTGAAGTTATAAGATATAAAGCTACTAAAAACTATGCAAATTCAACACTAAATAATATTGTAGAACTACTAGAAGATAGCTTAAACTCAAAGCCAAAGATAGAGGATACTACAAATGAGTTATCAAAATATTTCTCTATTACAATTTTAAGTTTAGCAATATTCTCTTTTATAGGTTGGTATTATTACAATGGTAGTTTTGAACATGCACTTATTATTGCAATATCTGTTATAGTTATAGCATGTCCTTGTGCATTAGCCCTAGCAACTCCAATAGCAACTCTTATGGGAATAGGGTGGCTTTCAAAAGAGAATCTACTTTTTAAAGAGGCAAAATATATAGAAACTTTTGCTTCTGTAGATACAGTAGTTTTAGATAAAACAGGTACCATAACACATGGAAAACTAACTGTAAAAGAGAAAAACTTTACAAAAGAGTTAGATAAAGATGAGTTAAATATACTTTATACACTAAGTAGTAGTTCAACTCATCCTGTTAGTGTTGCTATTTTTAAATATTTAAAAGAAAATTATAAAGATCTAATTTTACTAGAGTTAGAAAATATTAAACAAATATCCTCAAAAGGGGTAGAAGCTATATATCAAAATAAACAGATATTTGGGGGAAGATATAGTAAAAATAATACTATGACAACATATGAGTTTATAATAGATGATAAGATTCTAGCTAGTTTTTATCTTGAAGATACTATTAAAGATGGGGTAAAAAAGACAATAGAGTATCTAAAATCACAAAATATCACACCAATACTTTGTAGTGGAGATAATGAAATGGTTGTAAAAACTATAGCAAAAAGTGTAGGTATAAAGCAGTATAAAGCTATGATGTCCCCAATTGAAAAAGCAGATTTTATAACAGAGTTAAAAAATAAAAATAAAACTATTATTATGGTAGGAGATGGTATAAATGATACTTTAGCCTTAAGTCGTGCAGATATATCTATAGCTATGGGAAGTGGAGCTGATATTGCACTAAGTGTTAGTGATGTAGTTATATTAAATGATGATATAAGCGGATTAAAAAAAGCTATTTATATATCAAAAAGAACATATAGTTTTATAAAACAAAATCTAAAAATATCATTTATTTACAATCTTATAACTATCCCAATAGCAATTGCAGGGTATGTTATACCTCTTGTTGCTGCATTATCTATGAGTTTAAGTTCACTTTTAGTTGTAGGAAATAGTATGAGAATAAAAGAGAATAAAAAATTGTAGGTAAATTAATATAACAATATGTAAAGGTAAGAAAATGCAACAACTAAACAACCTAACACTAAAGCAAAGAGAAGAACTCTTTCGTCAACTTCGTATCTCAATTACTCATCACTCAAATGCAATAGAGGGAACTACTTTATCTTTTGGAGAAACAAAAGAGTTGTTAGAATTAGGTCGCACTGCAGGGCATAAGCCACTTGGAGAACAATTAGTTATCTTAGGATTTGCAAAGGCTTATGATGTAATAATTCGAGAAGCAACAAATCCAAACAATATAATTGATAGTAGTTTTTAAAAGAAAGTATAAATAAAAGTTTAGAGTTGATAAGTAAGTAATTGTCTAATAAAACTTAAAAATAAATCTTAAACAAATAATCATAAAATTTTAGATAAAATAACTTAATTAAAAATAAAGGTACCAAAGTGCCTATAAGGATGAATCAAAATGAAATTTGCAGATCCAAAAAATGACCTAGCATTTAAAAAAATATTTGGAAATGAAAATAAAAAAGAGATTTTAATATCTTTTTTAAATTCTGTATTAGATTTCAAAGATGAAAAATCTATAGTATTTGTTACTTTAGATAACCCTTATCAACTACCAGATATAAAAGAATTAAAAGAAACTATTCTTGATATAAAAGCCACAAATAAAAATGGTGATAAATTCATTGTAGAGATGCAGAAAAAAGATTTATCAAATTTTGATAAAAGAAGTTTATACTATACATCTAAAGCTTATGTATCTCAAATAGATAAGGGTGAAGATGTAAAAAATCTAAAGAAAGTTTATTATATAGCAATTCTTAATTTTAATATGTTTGAAAATAAGAATTATATATCAAGACACTTGATAATTAATCAAGAAACAACAACTCAAGATTTAAAAGATTTTGAATTTACCTTTATAGAACTAAAAAAGTTTAATAAAAAAATAGAAGATTTAGACTCTACAATAGATAAATGGATTTATTTCATAAATAATGCTTCAAACTTTGAACTAATCCCAAAAGAATATGAGAATATAAAAGAATTTCAAGAAGCATTTCAAATAGCAAATAAATTTTCATGGAATAAAAAAGAGTTAGAATATTATGATTCTATGGATTTAAAACAAGCTGATGATAAAAATGCTTTGGAAACTGCTGTTAAAAAAGGTATTAAAAAAGAAAAACTTGAAATAGCCAAAAATCTATTAGATATTTTAGATATTAAAACAATAGCTTTAAAAACAGGACTAAGCATCAAAGATGTAACAAACTTAACAAAACAAAAATAAATTGATAAATCAAAAACCTTTTGATTTATCAAAATGTGTTAAAAAGATATTTTAAGTAATACTCAGTGTAATATTATAAGCTATAAAACTCATAATCCAAGCTACAACAGTAGTAAATATAAATAGATATACAAGATGATGGTATCCACCAGCTTCTTTTACAAATACCATACTAGCAGCAAAACAAGGAAGATAAATCATAACAAATACTATAAATGATATAGCCGAAGCAAATGGTATTTGAGCTTTTATCTCTTTTAGAAGTTTATCACTTGTTTCATCAAGATCTTCACCTGCATTGTATAGTATTCCTAAAGTTGCAACTACCACCTCTTTTGCAGCAAGTCCAGTTTCAAGTGCTACTGTTTGTCTCCAGTCAAATCCAATAGGATCAAATAAAAATTGAGTAGATTTTCCAATTTCTCCAAGATAGCTTTGTTCTAATTGTGCTTTAGGAGATGGATTATTAGACTTTGGATAATTTGAAGCAAACCATATTAAAATAGTAGCTGCTAGTATAAAAGTACCAGCTTTTTTAAGATACATATATGCCTCTTTTGATACTATAAACCAAAGTAATTTTAAAGTTGGTACTCTATATTTTGGCATCTCCATAACAAATGGTTCATCAGAACCTTTAAATGCAGTAAGTCTTAATATTTTTGCCATAACCAAACCAAACAAAGCACCTGCTATATAGATATAAAATATCACATTTCCAGCTTGATCTGCACTAAAAAATGCTCCAGCAAAAAGTACATATATAGGCAGCCTTGCCCCACAACTCATAAATCCTAAAATATATAAAGTAATAAGTCTATCTTTCTCATTTTTTAGTGTTCTTGTAGCCATATAAGCAGGTACTGTACATCCAAAACCAGTTACAAGTGGTATAAAACTTTTTCCATGAAGTCCAAATTTATGAAAAAATCCATCTAACAAAAATGCAACCCTACTCATATAACCAGTGGTCTCAAGTAGTGCAATACCAATATAAAGTATAATAATATTTGGTAAAAATAGCACAACAGCACCAACCCCACTAATAATACCATCAACAATAAGTGATCTAAAATCATCATTTGCTATATTTTCTCCAATTACTTTACCTAGCCAACTAAATGAAGCATCTATAGTATCCATAGGTATTGCACCTAAAGTAAATGTAAGTTGAAATAGTCCCCACATAAAAAATAAAAATATAGGAATTCCTGCATATTTGTTTATTAAAATATCATCTATTTTTTTAGTTAATTTTTTAGGTGGTTTTTTATCATCTCTTTTTACAGTTTCGGCTCTTATACCTCTTGCTATTGAGTTATACTCTTGTGCTTGAATTTCAGTTATATCTTTTGTTTCATAATAGTTATAGATATTGTTCATATTTTTTACAAGTAGTGGTTGAAGTTCCATAAAAATAGGTTGATCATGAAGTGCTTTAAAAAACTCTTTATCTTCTACAATAAGTTTTATAGCCATCTCTCTTGTATCTAAATCTTTATAATTATAATTTTTTTCATCAAGAAAGTTTTTTACCTCAAAGATAGCCTCCTCTATTGCATCACTATAGCTAATTTTTGATTTTAATCTTTTTTCACTATCATAAACATCATGTACTGTATCAAGTAGTTTATCGATACCATCTTTTGTTGTAGCACTAACAGCAACTGTAGGAATACCAGTAATTGCTTCTATTTGAGCTATATCTATATTGATACCCTCTTTTTTAGCTTCATCATACATATTTAGAGCTATTACCATCTTTTTATTTAAGTTTTGTAGCTCTAAAGTTAAAAGTAAATTTCTAGTTAAGTGAGTAGAATCTATAACATTTAGTATTACATCATAATCTTCATTTAAAAGATAATTTTTGGCTACTTTTTCCTCTTGAGAAAAACCATTTATAGAGTAGGTTCCAGGAAGATCTATCATCTCTATTTTATGACAATGATGCTCAAAGCATATTTGAGTATGTTCAACAGTAACACCACTAAAATTACCAACTTTTAGGTTAGCATGTTTACTCATGGCATTTATAAGTGAAGATTTTCCTACATTTGGTTGACCAGCAAGTGCTATTCTCATAGGTTTCATTATAGTACCTCTACTTCAATAGTTTTTGCTTCTTCAACTCTAATTCCTATAGAGGTATCTTCTATATTTATCTCAATTGTATTTTTTGCCATACTTATAGCTTCTACAAAGATCTCGGTACCTTTTATGATACCAAATGAGTAAAATCTTTGTTTTAATTCATCATTGCAATCTATTTTTTTAATTATTGCTTTTTGATTTATATCTAAATCTGATAGTTTCATAAATATCCCTTGTTGTTTAATTTTAGAAATGATAACCATTATCAACTTAAAAAGCTATTAATCTAAAAATATTATTGTATCATATTGATTTATAGCATATGAAAATACAATTTTTAGTCCAAAAGTTTTTTCGATATCTATTTTATTTTTAGTTTTATCTTTTGAAGATACAAAAAGTACTAAATAATCTATTTTATTTTTTAATGATCTATATAAATTATAACCACCCTCTATCATAATAAAATTTTTATCTTTTAATATATCTAAATTATCACTAATACATAGATCTCTATTTGGTATATTAAAAAGAGGTATAGTTTTGTCAAAATTTTTATTTTTTGAATAGATACATATATTAGGGGCTTTATTGGTATCTATAAATCTACTATCTAGTGTAGGTCTATCTATTCTTACTGTTTGACCACCAATAACTAAAAGATCTATTTTTGTTCTTATTTTATGAACCCATTTTAAACTTTGCTTTGTAGTTATATATCCATTTGTATGAGATCCATCCTCTTTTATAGCTAATTTAAAAAAGATAAATTGATTTTTTTGCCATTTTATAAATGGATCCAAAAGTTTTTGAGCTTTTTTAGAGTTTAATAATATAGTTACAATATTACTCTTTTTTAAAGTATCTATCCCTCCTGCGGCTAATCTATTTGGGTCTTTTACACCTATATAAACTTTTTTTATACCAACTGATCTTAAAAGCATAGCACAAGATGGTGTTTTGCCTATATGATTGCAAGGTTCTAGTGTCACATAAATTGTACAATTTTTAAAACAATCATTATGATTTTTTATTAAATAACTATGTATATCTTGTGATGAAACAATAGTTTTCAATATTGAATTAGGATATTTTTTTATATATGCCTCTTTTAAAGCCAAAACTTCAGCATGTGGTTTGCCACTTTTTTTATGTGCTTCAACACTTAATATTTTATCATTTTCAACTATTACAGCTCCTACTGCAGGATTTGGATATGTAAGAAGTTCATAAGTCCATGCTTTTGTAATAGCTAAATCTAAATATTGTTCATGAATAGTAGTATTAAAAAAATATTTGCTTTTTTCTATATCATTTAATATCTGTTTTTTTAAACTATTAAAATCTTGGAATTTTATATTATCTCTTATTCTATTAAAAAACTCTATAGTTACTGTTGTATTATTTTTTAGCTGTTTATTAAATGGTTCTATAATATGTGTTTCTATTGCATATTTGTTATCTGTTGTTTGCCTATGTCCCAAAAAACTAACACTATAATACGATATATTATTTATTGTAGTTTTTGTAGCATATATACCATTTTTTGGTAATAAAAATTTATCTACAGTTAAATTTATAGTAGCTACAAATGTTTTACTACCTAATCCTTGACCTTTTATAGAAGAACCTACAATTTTATAATGATATCCTAATAATTTATTTGCATAAGTTATATCTCCATTTTGTAGTAACTCTCTTATTTTTGATGAGTGTATAGATATATTTTTATAAAAAAATTGATCTACAATTTTGACTTTTCCACCAAAAAGATCTTTTAGATCATAACTAGAGGCATGAGCTTTATATCCAAAGTGAAAATCATACCCTACAACTATAGTATTTAGATTTGGAAAATCTTTATAAAGTAATTTTAAAAACTCTTTTGCATTTAAAGATTTGATATCTTGAAGTTTATAAAAAAATATAGCCAAAGATGTATGTTCTGATCTATATAATGAGGGAGTTAAACACTCCTTATTTGATTGTATTACTACAATAGCACTTGTATTGTAAGATAATAGTGAAAAAAGTTTTTGATGAGCTAGATGCATACCATCAAAACCACCAATAGCAATAGAAGTTATATGTTTTTTAATAAGATACCCCTTGAAAACTTTTTTTGGTATAATAGCAAAAAAATTATTAAGGTAAATTATGAAAATAAATATTTATCAAATTGTTAAAAAATCAAATGATAGTTTTGAACCTATTATTAATGATTTTATAAAGATGTCAAAAAAATATGCTAATGTAGAAGTGCATAGTTTATTTAACAAACAAATAGCAAAAGCTCAAACCATAAGTAAGCTAGAAGCCCAAAAATCATACAATGATATTTTTGTACCAAAATTAAGTATAGGTTATAATATAGCATTAGATGTATTAGGAAAAAAAATGGATAGTTTTGCATTTAGTAGATTGATTGAAAATAAAAATATTATTAACTTTTATATAGGTGGTGCATATGGTTTTAATAAAGAATTTTTAGATAAATGTGATCAAATTATATCTTTAAGTGATCTTACTATGGCCCATAAAATAGCCAATATTGTACTATGTGAACAGATCTTTAGAGCACTTTGTATTGTAAATAATCATCCGTATCATAAATAATTTATCTTTTTTTAGATAGAATTATGTAAATATTTTAAATGCAAGGGAAAAATGTGGCTTCAAAGAAAAGAATCCAGGAATTAAAACAGATTTTATTGGATAGACAAGAGATATTACAAAATACTATTAATGATAATGCACAAAGTATATCTCAACTTAGTAATTGTGATTGTAAAGATGAATTAGATTATGCAGAGGCTAGTAGTGATAGTTTTACTACAAATATTTTAATAAATAAGCAAAAAGAGGAGCTGCAAGAGATTAAAGAGGCATTGAAAAATATAGAAAAGGGTACATACGGTATTTGTGAAATGTGTGATGAACCTATAGCTGTAGGACGACTAAAAGCAAAGCCATTTGCAAAGTTTTGTACAGATTGTAGAGAGATTCACGAACATAAAAATTAATAAAAAGGATTTAACATGGGTTTAAAAAAATATATATTTGGCGCAACAATTTTAATATTAGGTGCTGCTGGTTTTGTATATAGTTTTCAAATAACTGATTATACATTGGAATATCAAGGGTTTAAAATAGCATTACCAATTGCAGTTTGGGTTGTAGTTCCTGCTATTGTATTATTTGTTTTTAGTGTATTACATATGATGTTTTATGGTATGAAAAATTATTTTAGTACAAAATCAGTATTAAAAGATAGTAATTTACTTATTGGTATGATATCAAAAAGATTATTAAACGAAGAGGCAATAGGTATAAGACTAAATAATACAGATCTAAATGATCTAGCACAGATTATACAACAATTAAATATATCTGTAGATAGTGATGTAAAAATAGAAAATGCTCAAATAGATAGTATTGTTCAAAAAGTAATAGCTATAAAAGATGGTGAGTATATACCTGCTAAAGAGTTAAGACTACCACCTGAAAATCCTCTTATGGTACAAAATACAAAAAATAGAGTATTATCAGATAGTAATTTTGCATTAGAAGTTATAAAAAAAGATTCAGGTTATGATGAGAAGCTAATAAAACTAGCATTTAAACAGGTTTTAGAGTCAAAACCTATGGCTATAATAAAAAAACATATCAAAGAGATAACTTTTGATAAAGATATGTTAATAGCACTTCTAAAAAAAGATATAAATCAAGATGGTGAACCATTGATCTCAAATGATACTATTATTGAGCTTATTGATGAGGTAAAATTAACAAATGTAGATCTAATAGAGATAGCACAACTTTACAAAGATATTAAATCTCCAGATGAACTTATTAAATTGTATGAAAATATTGTATCTAAAGATGAAAGATATACAACAGCTTATCTTTATGTTTTAGCTGAATATCAAGTAATAGATAAAATAAGAGAGATTTTAAACGGTAGTGCTGTTACAGAATATCTTCCATTTAGAGCATTAATAGATTTAAGAGATGCTGGAAAACACTCTTACAATATAGATACTTTGTGCCTTAAGTAATATATGTCAAAATCTCTTATAGATTTTTCAAAATCAGTTATAGCCCTAGCACCACTTGCTGGCTATACTGATCTTCCATTTCGATCAGTTGTAAAAAAATTTGGTGTTGATTATACAGTTAGTGAGATGATTAGCTCAAATGCACTAGCTTACAACAGTGAAAAAACATACCATATGATCAAAAAAGCTTCAAATGAAACACCATATTTTGTACAATTAGCTGGAAATAATGCAAATATAGTACAAAAAGCTGTAGAAAAATTAAATAATTTTGACGGTATTGATGGTATTGATCTAAATTGTGGTTGTCCTGCACCAAAGGTTTTTAATCATGGTAGTGGTTCATCACTTTTAGGAGATCTTCCAAAATTACAAACTATACTAAAAACTATAAAAAAATACTCAAATAAACAATACACAACAGCAAAAATAAGAATAGGAATAGATGAAAAAATTCCACTAGATATTGCAAAAGCTATTGAGGATTGTGGTGTAGATTTTATAGCAGTGCATGGTAGAACAAAAAAAGGTGCATATAAAGCACCTGTAGATTATGATGCAATAGCATTAATAAAACAAAATATATCTATACCTGTTATAGCAAATGGTGATATAACATCACTTGAAAAAGCAAAATTTGTACTAGATCATACAAAAGCAAATGGTGTGATGATAGGAAGAGGGGCTATAGGTAAGCCTTGGATATTTTATCAAATAGCTTCATCAAATCAAGAT
>JAMOPZ010000135.1 GCA_027064245.1 Campylobacterales bacterium | reverse complement strand
GGTAGCTATTATATTCAAATTACAAATATCGTTATAGATAACTCTTTTGCTGCTTTACAAAAAACAACAAAAGAGATCTCTATAAATTTATCTGCTCTTGATATAGAAAATATAGAGATACGAAATAAACTTATCTCTTTAATTACACAAAATATGGCAGATGCACATAGAATAGTATTTGAACTTTTAGAAGATGAAGTTATTAAAAATTTTGAAATAGTAAAAGATTTTATATCATTGGTTAAAACTTTTGGTTGTCAAATAGCTATTGATGATTTTGGTGCAGGGGTATCTAATTTTGAACGACTTTTAGAATTTCAACCAGATATATTAAAAATTGATGCATGTTTAATAAAAAATATCGATAAAGATAAATATAGTAGAGATGTTGTTGAAACACTTCAACTTTTTGCTTGGAAACAAAAATTAAAAACAGTATCAGAGTTTGTTGCAAGTCCAGAGATACTACAAACTGTAACAGATATAGGGATCAATTATTCACAAGGATTTTTACTTGGAAAACCAGCTCCATTAGAGGAGTTGCAAGATAAAGTAAATTTAGATGATTTAAAATAAATTTTAATATGAAAAAAGATAGTTTTACACTATTTGAAGTTTTAATTTCACTGATAATTTTATCTGTAGCTATGGGTATTGTTATAAAATTATCAGTTTTTGACAATCATATTATAATTTATAATAGTTTAGTAGATATGGATAATCAATTTATACAAAATGGAAAAATTAATAATACTGCAGAAATAGTTTTTAAATAAGACTATTTTTATCTTATTTAGGTTATACTTCTAAAAATAAAAATTTAGGAGAAAAATATGAGTAATACACCTCAAAATTCAACAGAAATTAGTTTAGATGGAGCTACAGTTCCATTTTATGAGTATAATGTAGCAGGAGTTGAGTATATCCAGTTTGATACTAGTAGATCAGGACATCCAGAACCTATGGTAAATGCTATGGTAGGATTACAAAATTTAAAATCTGGTCAAAAACTTGTGATGATAAACTCTAAACCACCTGCAGGACTTTTTCCAAAAATAGAAAATGATTTTAGCTATGAGGTTGAGCAATTAGGTGAAGGTTTATACAAAATAGTGTTTACCGCAAGAAATGAAGCTGTATCTAATACAAACTTTACAGATACAGCTTGTCATGGGTAAAAAATAAAATGGCGGTTTCAACTGATTTTGCACCTCCATTTAAACTTATAGCCCCTTATTTTATAATAGGGGTTAGTTTTTTTGTTGCAACTACTGCACTATTACTTGGATTTGATATCTCAAATCTTACAAATATGGATAGTATTACACTATCTTGGGTTCATCTTTTTTTATTAGGTTTTGTTATGATGGTGATCTTTGGAGCTATGGCTCAGCTTGTGCCCGTGGTACTTGAAGTTGGACATTTTGCTGTAGAGTTATACTATGTAATTTATCCACTTTTAGCGTTAGGTACAACTCTTATGGGGTATGGTTTTTATACCGCACCAGCACTTTTACCTTATGGTGGAGTTATAGTTCTTATCTCTTTACTTATTTTTGTATTAGAGACATTTTTAACAATAAGAAAGCAAAATAATCTAAACTTAGTAATGAAAAGTGTGGTTTTAGCAAATAGTTTTTTATTTGTAGGACTTATATTTGGTATTTTAATGGCACTAGGATTTGCAGGGACTATTGATATTAATATAGCTACTTATTTAAAAGCACATATTTATATGGTACTAGCAGGTTATGTAGGTGTTACTATTATGGGGATGAGTCTTATACTTTTACCTATGTTTTGGTTAAGTCATAGTTTTAGTTGGAAACCTGTAGAATATGCTTTATATACTGTTACTATTGCAGTTTTAAGTGTGATGTTTTCATCTATAATACAAAGTGTAACTTTAGAATATTTTGGATATATACTTACTATTGCTGCATTTGGATTATATTTTTATCAAATTTGGTTAATTTATAAAACAAGAGTTAGACTTGATAATGATATATATTTACATTCATTGTTATTCTCATATAGTAATTTAATTTTGGCTCTTATTTTGGGTATTGTATATCTTATAGCTCCAAATGATACTTTACTTTTAACAATGGGTTGGACACTGTTTGCTGGATATATTACATTTATGATAAATGGGCATCTATATAAAATAGTACCATTTTTGGTATGGTATCAAAGATTTTCTCCACTTATAGGGAAACAAAAAGTACCAATGTTAGCAGATATGGTACCTGTAAAAAGTGCTAGAGTTCAGTTTTTGTTTAGTTCAACTGGTGTTTTTATAGCTATGATAGGTCTGCTTATATCAAATACAGGAGTATTTAAAGCTGGAGCTAGTTTTTTATTTGTTGGATCTATTTTTATGTTAAAAGATCTGATTTATATGATTAGGTTTAAATAAAATACTTTAAATAAAATTTTATAAAGAGGGGATTATAACTCCTCTTTATCTGTTAGAACATACTTCTTAAACTCTTCACCTCTGTGTTTATACGACTTAAATTGATCCAGTGATGCCGCAGCAGGAGATAATATATTTATACTTTTTTTATCATTTGATATATTATAGTTTTTGATATCTTTTACTGCTTTATCTAAGGTATATGATTGAAAACATTTTAGATTGTATTTTTTTGAGTTTGTGTATAATTTTTTTGTATTTGAACCTATTGCAAAGATTGTTATATTGTATTTTGATAATTCTTGAAATAAAGGGGTAAGGTCTACACCTTTATCATCTCCACCTAAAATGATATTTATATACTCACCTTTATATGATTTTAAAGCTTGCATAGTGGCATCTATATTTGTAGCTTTACTATCATCTACCCAAGTTTCATTTTTATTTTTATAAAATATT
>JAMOPZ010000134.1 GCA_027064245.1 Campylobacterales bacterium | reverse complement strand
AATAGCTGCATCATTTTTATACTATATAAAGAAAAATATCTTTTTTAAAGAAAATATGCTTCAAAATGCAATAAAAGTTGTTCCTATTTTAATAGCTATAATGACTTGGGCATTTTCAACTTATATCATAATAAAAGGTATAAAACATCTTATAAAAATTCCATTTCCATTAGCTTTAACTATCGGACTAGGTATTGCTATTGGTATATATATATTTACAAAACCAATTATAGCAAAAGCTGCGCAATCTTTACAAAACAATAGAGAAAATGTAAATACACTATTTACTATACCTCTTATTTTTAGTGCAGCTTTACTTAGTTTTGCACATGGAGCAAATGATGTAGCAAATGCAGTAGGTCCACTTGCAGCTATTAATGATTCTGTTATGAACAATGGTATAAATACAAAAGTAGGAATCCCTTTTTGGGTTATGGCAGTTGGTGCATTTGGTATTGCAATTGGACTTGCTCTTTATGGTCCAAAACTTATAAAAACTGTAGGTAGTGAGATAACAGAACTTGATCAAACAAGAGCTTTTTCTATAGCACTTGCAGCTTCAATTACAGTAATTATAGCTTCTCAATTAGGACTTCCAGTTAGTTCTACTCATATAGCTGTAGGTGGAGTTTTTGGAGTTGGTTTTTTACGAGAATATCTGTACAATAGTGAAGAAAATTTATTAAAACAAGCAAAAGAAAAATTTAAAAAAGATAAAAAAGAGTTAGAAAAACTTGAAGCAAACTTTATCAAAATTGAAAAACTTGAAACAAAATCTCAAGATGATTATGAAAAAATAGTTGAATTATATGAATTAATTCAAGAGAAAAAAACTTTAGTAAAAGTTGAAAAAAAAGATTATAAATCTATTGAAAAAATCAAATATGTTAAAAGAGATGCTATTAAAAAAATTGTAGCTTCGTGGATTATCACAGTTCCAGCAGCTGCTATTATGAGTGCTGCTGTATTTTTTATGATTAAAGGTATTATGGCATAAAGCCATTTAAAGGGGTGATATTGAAATATTTTTTATTATATCTTTTTATTGAAGTGATGGTATCATCTTCTATTAGTGGATCTATTGGGGGATTAAATACTTTTCTTGAAATTATTATATCTGCTGTTGTAGGTATAGTAATACTTCAAAATTTTAAATATTCTTTAATGGATAGTATTATGGAAGCTAGAAGTGGTCAAATAACACAAGATGAGTTTATAAAAACAAATGTAGCAAAAGCTATAGGAGCAGCACTGTTAATAGTACCTGGATTTTTTACAGATATTTTAGGAGTTTTACTTCAATTTGGTATGCTAAGTATACTTTTTTCAAGAATATTTAAATTTAAAAAGATTAATGGTTCTATAAATAAAGAAGATTCCTATACTACATTTGAGTATCCACAAAATAATCGATCTTATTCAAAGGAGCAAAATGATGAAATTATTGATGTTGAAATCATTGATGATAATAAGTCTATTAAGTAGTAGTTTATATGCAAATAGTTATGATGCAAAAATATTAAAATATGAAAAAAAGAGAGTATCACATCTATTAGCAAGAATCCAAGGCAAACTTAAAGCTGTAAATATTGCTTTAAAAAAGAATATCAAGCAAGATGGTTGGATAGGCTATGTTTTTACTCTTGATATGAAAATAAAAGGTAAAGTTGTATCACAAAAAGATTTTCTTTTTGCAAAAGGTAATCTAATAGCACCAGAACTTATAGATCTTAAAACAAATAAAAGTTATAAAGATCAGATGTTTCCAACACTTAGTATAAAATTTTACAATAAACAACATCTAATTGCAGGTAGATCAAATGCAAAACATTCATTAGTATTATTTAGTGATCCATTATGTCCTATTTGTTTAGATGAAGTGCCTAATTTAATTAAAACTGTAAAAAAACATCCAACTCTTTTTGCATTATATTATTATCCAATGCCTTTAGATATGCATCCAACTGCAAAAACTTTTGTAAAAGCTGCATATATTGCACATAAACAAGGGATAAAAGATATAGACTATAAACTATATAATTACAACAGAATCCAATTTAATGGGTTTAAACCTTTTTATGATCAATATAAAGAGAAAAATAATCAAAAAGCTCTTGATTATTTTAATAAATATTTTAAAACAAATATAACAATGAGTGAAATAGATGAACCAAAATGGGAAACAAAATTAGTAAAAGATCTAAATATGGCAGAAGATGCTTTTGCACAAGGAACTCCTACATTATATCTTGATGGAATAATAGATAAAAGTAGAGAAAAATATAAAAAATATTTAAAATAAGGTAAAAAAATATATGGATAAATTAATAATAGCAACAAGAGTAAGTGATTTAGCACTATGGCAAGCATATCATATAAAAGATAAAATTGAAAAAAACTTTCCTGATATAAAAGTAGAATTAAATAAAATAGTAAGCAATGGTGATAAAGTATTAAATAAACCTTTAGCTTTAATAGGTGGAAAAGGACATTTTACAAAAGAACTTGAAGATGAAATGTTAGCAGGAAATGCACATATTGCAGTACATAGCTTAAAAGATGTACCAACATATATCCCTGATGGGTTAGAGCTCGCTGCTATTACAAAAAGGCAAGATCAAAGTGATGTTTTTTTATCTCATAAATATAAAACTTTAGATGAACTTCCAAAAGGTAGTATTGTAGGAACTACTAGCTTAAGAAGACGAATGCAACTTCTTAAGAAAAGACCAGATCTTAAAGTAAAAGATTTAAGAGGAAATGTAAATACCAGATTAAGAAAACTTAAAGAGGGTCAATATGATGCTATTATTTTAGCATATATAGGATTGCATAGATTAGATCTATTAAAAGATATCCCTTTTGTTTCAAAATTATCTTTAAATATGATGATACCACCTATG
>JAMOPZ010000133.1 GCA_027064245.1 Campylobacterales bacterium | reverse complement strand
TTAAGGTGATTTATATCTATTATAATATGTGGATTAAACTTATATTGTTCTTTTAATCCAGATAATAGATCACACCATTGCATATCATTTTGGATATGATATAAAACATCATATCCTAATCTTTTAAAAGCCTTTGCTATATCTTTTGAGACATATTGCATAACAGTAGTTTCTCTACAAGCAGGGATAAATACTCTTAATTTTTTATCATTAAAATCTGGTTTTAATTTTTTAATTTTTTGTTTTAATTTAGCAATTTGTTCACTTTTTTGACCTATACTTATTTGATAAGATTTTTTAAATAAATTTATAATTTTTTCTCTTTCTTCATGATTCGTATATTCCAAAAACATAACATTATCTGGAAATCTATAAGAAGTTTTAGAAAAATATTGTATTAAATTATCTAAAGGTACATTTATACAATTTTTTGGTACATCATCTTCTCTTAATTTTTCACCATTATAGTAACATATCTGAAGTCCATCTACATTTGGATTTTTTGTTTGTACTCTATTTTGTTGTTTAGCAACTTTTAATGCTACTTCTTTATCAAAAAAATATGTATCTTTAAAAACTTTATTTTCCATTATTTAAACACCATATCCAATATTTTTGATAAAGTTAGAAAAAATCCCATCATACCCATAAGCATAAGCATATTTTTGTTTAAAGCTTTTTGTATAGTATGCTCTATCTTTTCATTTAATAAATCAAACTTACCTTCTAAAGCTAAAAATCTACCTTCTAAAGCTGCAAATTTACCTTCTAAAGCTACAAATTTATTTTCTAAACCTGAAAACTTACCTTCTAAACCTAAAAATTTATTTTCTAGTTCCACAACACTTGCTGTTACTTCATCTAATTTATCATCAAGATGATTTATATGATTGTATTGTGATTTTAAAAGAAGTGTATTTATATCTTCTTGATTTAGACCTTGACCATTACTAAATTTTTCTTCAATCTCTTTTATTTTTGGAGATATCATCTCTATTAACATATCATCTACTCTAGTTTTATTCATAGTTTACCTTTAGCTTTTTATATCTATACTATTATATCATAGGCATATTTAATCCATCTATTATTTTAACTCTTTCATTATAGTTACAATAGTATCTAAACACTGCTTAGGATATTTTCCTACTGCTGTTTCTTCAGACATTTGAATACCATATATTCCACTTTTAAGAGTATTATACATATCTATTATCTCTGGAAATGTTGCTATTGGGTTATGCTCCATAGACTTTAAGAATTGTGTTGCTAAAAATACTTTAGTGCCTTTAGACACTGCTTTTTCTACAATATAGTTTTGATAATATGGTATTTTTACTATCCCAACTTCAGTAGATAGATCTCCTCTATCTATAAGTATATATTCAACCTCTTCTAAGATATCACTTAGATTATCTATTGCTGCTTTTGTTTCAACTTTTGCTATAATTTTAGAATTTTTTATAAGATTTTTAGCCGATTTTATATCATTTTTATCTCTTACAAAACTAAGCCCTATATAATCTAAATTGTATTTATTTGCTAATTCTATAAGCCCTTTATCTTTTTGAAATAAAAATGGTATATCTTTATGGATACCTCTTACATGCATCCCTTTATTATTGAGTAATTTTCCATTTGAATGTGATATAAAAGTTATCTCATGCATCTCTATATTTATATTTTTTACCTCAAATTCAAATATAGAATCATTTGCCCATACAGTATCTTTTACTTTAATATGTTTAAAAAACTCTTTATAGTTTGTTTGAGAAAATTTTAATACAAAATCTTTCCCTTTTTCTAACTCTATAAATCCATATTCAAAATTTGCTGTTCGTATTTTGTTGCCTGGTAAATCCATAAGAATTTTTGCATCTTTTACTTGAGATCGTATTTTTAAAATATATTGTTCTATATCATCTATATTACCATGAGCACCATTGATCCTATATATATTTCTTTCATTATGAATATTAGTTAATGGTATATTATGTAATAAACTAGGTCCTACTGTTGCTATTATTTTTTTCACTTTAATTCCTTGTTATATTTTTTTTGTAATTTATTCTTATTTATATCTAAAATATTATATTGTAAATTCTTAATAATACTTTCAATCATTTCTATTTTTTTATAAAATATCATATATTTTTCATAACTTTTATCATTATTAGTTAAGGTACGATTATCATATACGACTGGTATAGTGTTTGTCAACAATGCTGTTAAAGAATATTCATTTATTATATGAAATGACGGTATAAAAATATATTTTGTACTCTTAAATATATTGGCCATATCTTTTTTTCCTTTTATATTGCCTTTGTAATATTGCATAATATTATCATAAGCTTCCCACCCTTTACCATAAACCTCAATATCTAAAGATATATTTAAACTACATAAGCTTAATAAGCTTATATCTTGAATAACATATGGCAAAATTAAATTTACAATAACATTAATAGGGATTTTAAACTTTATTGATATTTTTTTTATAAACTCTTCTGTAAATGTTCCATAAGCTATAAAGTAATTTATAACTTCTTGTAAAATACCTGATTTGCCATACAAATATAATACTTTTAAATTAGAAGAATTTCCAATAAAAATAATTTTATCTTTTTTTTTATTGGTTGTAAAAAAATTATTAAAATATCTTTTATCTATATTCCAAGAAGCTCTTTTATACTTAATCTTTTGACTATCTAAAAATTTATCAAAATAACTATGTAAAGAATAAACAATATCATTTTCACGCATAGAGATATTATTATCACTAAGCATAGAGATAAAATCTTGAATTATTATAATTTTTTTTACAGATTCATTTAAAATAAAACTATCTATTGTATTATTAATATTTATAACGATATGTGGATTAACTTTATATAGCTGTT
>JAMOPZ010000132.1 GCA_027064245.1 Campylobacterales bacterium | reverse complement strand
ACTATTACAATCTAATATACCAGATTCTATTGTTTTTTTAGCTATTTTAAGTGATTTTGAGATATTTAGTGCTAGATCTCTTTGGGTATTTGTAAGGTATATGTTTCTACTGCTTAAGGCTAGTCCATCATCCTCTCTTACTATATCACATTCTATAATATCTAGATCTAAATAAAAGTTTCTTACCATTTTCTTTATAAGATAAAGTTGTTGAGCATCTTTTTTTCCAAAGTATGCTTTATTTGGAGAAACTATAGATAAAAGTTTTAATACAATTTGAAGCATACCATCAAAATGACCTGGTCTATTGTACCCTTCAAGGATAAATCCATCTTTTTTAGGAGCTTTAATAATAACTTCATCTTTAGTATAAATATCATCAATCATAGGCATAAAGAGTATATCTACTGCACATAATTTTGATATCTTTATATCATTTTGTGTTGTTTGAGGATATTTTGAAAAATCCTCATTTGCTAAAAATTGAGTAGGATTGATAAAAACAGATACAACTACTATGTCATTTTCTTTTCTTGCTTGTTTTATAAGAGATATATGACCATTATGTAAGGCACCCATAGTTGGGATAAAACCTATAGTTTTATTTTGATTTATAGATTTTAATTCTTTTTGTATCTCTTGTGGTTTTTTTATAATCTTCATATAAATTTTATTATACCTTTATATCTAATAATGTTTTTTGATTTGCATTTTGCATAGAGATAACCTTAGCATTTGCTGTATATGCTAAAGGTATTGATATCTCTTGTTCTATTAATTCCTCTGTTAAAGAATCATCAGAATTATTAGAATTATGTTCAGTATTGTCATTTGGCAACTGATGATCTAAATCTTTTTGATCTTTTGTATTTGAGTTTCTATTTTCTTGGGTTATTTTTTTTATATTATTTGCATTTGCATCTAATCGTTTCTCTATATGAATTAATCCATTTACACTATTGTCTATTCTCATAATACAACCTTTCTATAAGTTTTTATATAATTTTAACTTATTTCAATTTATATTATTATACATTATTTTTTCAAATAATGCAACTTTTTTAATATTTATATTCTAATGATGGTGAAACTTTTTCAAAAAGTTGCAATATTTGTAAAATTTCAGCTTCTATAGTACTTGTATCGAACTTTTCTAATTGTTTAGTAGTTGGATAATTTTTTATAATTTCATCTGATTTATTTATTAATTGATCTATATTTGAAGCTTCAATTATAGGTATATTATATTTTTCAATAAGCTCTATATTTTGATTTTCTTTTGAACCTCTTTTAAAAAAGATTGGGCAATTATTGCTAGATAAAGATTCTAAAGCTGTATGTACACTACTAGTTAGAAGATATTTTGTTTGTTTTACAATATCTATATAGTTATCCTCTTCTAAAATATTTGTAAAATTTTTACCAAATTTTTCCTCATTGCCAAAAAAGAAATAGTGTCCCCAAAGTAGAGGTATATCATATATTTTTTCTGTATTACAAAATTCTAAAAACCAATTATCATAATCATCATCTGCAAAAAAGATAGCTTTTTCATATAAAATTTTATTATTTTGTTCAAAAAATATCGGATCAACTACCTCAAAAGGTATATCTTCTCCTACTTTATAAATTTTTGTGCAAAATTGTTTCATATGATCTTGCATAGTAGTACTAGCTTCATGACTATCATCATATATAAGCATATCTCCTCTTTGCATCACATTTGGTAAGTTTCCTATGATATCTATACCTAGACCTTTATTGATTCCTAGTTCTTGTTTTGCAAATGTAGCTGCTCTATAATCAGCTGTACATAAGATAGGATCACAACTTTTAAGCATATTGCATAAGGCACTTGCTCTTCTTACATTTTCTAAACCAAAGTTATGACCACTTTTTGCATAAATATATAATTGCATTTTATATAATTCCTTCTTTCTTTTTAATTTTTTAGTAGTATTTATTATATATTGTATCAAATCAATATATAAACTTTTATTAGATAAAATAGAAAGATCTTATATTTAAGGAACTAAAAATAGATGTTTGAAAAACTATTACGATTTTTTATAGAAAATTCAAAAATGAATTATGTGTTGTTTTGTTTGGTATTTGCTATAGGGGTAGTTTCATATATAAAAACTCCAAAAGAGATATTTCCCACATTTGATCTTGATATGGTTGTTATAAATGGAGCATATAGTGGAGCTAGTATTGATACTTTAAATAAAATTATAGTAAAAGATTTAGAAGATGATATAAAATCTATACAAGGTATAGATACTGTAGATACTATTATAAAACCAAATAGTTTTTCTATAATTTTAGAGTTAAAAAAAGGGGAAAACAGATACAATATTGCTTCTAAGGCTAAAGATATCATTACAATTTATAAGCAAAATTTACCATCAGATATGGATGAACCAACAGTAAAAACACTTGATCTTGTAAAACCACTGTTACAAATATCTATTTTAAGTACAAAAAATGATATAGCTCTTTTAAATAAAAAAGCAGATGATTTAAAAAGCAAACTTTTTGATATTCCTAATATATCTGAGGTTAAAATATATGGTTCAAGTGATAAATACTACGATGTAGATATAGATGAAGATAAGATTCAAGCATATGGGTTAAGTTTAAATTCTATTGTAAATGCATTGCAAACTATCTCTTTTACATTTCCAATAGGTCAAATAAAAGGAACAAAGCATTTTTATATTTCAACATACAATGGTGCAAAAACAGCGCAAGAGTTAAGAGATACAAAATTATATATCAATGGTAAAATTTTGTATTTAAAAGATATAGCAAAGATCGCTAAAAGATATGAAGATAGTGCTACACTATCTAGTATAGATGGAAAAAGGGCAATAACTTTGATGGTATCTCAAAGTGCTACAGGTGATGCTATGAAATTAACAAAAAAAATATATA
>JAMOPZ010000131.1 GCA_027064245.1 Campylobacterales bacterium | reverse complement strand
ATTTAAAAGATTTTGATATAGAAGCGATTAGAATTCAAAATATAATTAGTCAAAAGCTTACTATGCAGGCAATAAGTGTAATGTTAGGCGTAATTATAATTATTGTAATTATAATTATTTTACTAAGACAGCTTGTAAATAAACCACTAATAGAATTCCAAAAAGGGCTAAAGTCATTTTTTGATTACCTAGAAAAACCAAGCAGAAAAGTAGAAAAGATCAATATTAATACCCAAGATGAATTTGGACAGATGACAAAGTCTGTAAATGAAAGTATTCAGATAAGTATGAAAATGCATGGAGAGATGGCACAACTTATGATGACTATGGATAAAAATGTTATTACTAGTGAAACTGATGATAAAGGTGTTATAACTCATGTATCTAAGGCATTTTGTGATATTTCAGGCTATACAAAAGAGGAGCTAATTGGTCAATCTCATAATATAGTAAGACATCCAGATATGCCAAAAGAGATTTTTAAAGAGTTATGGCAAACACTAAAAAATAATCAAACTTGGGAAGGTGAAGTAAAAAATCTAAGAAAAGATGGAACATTTTACTGGGTACATACTATTATATCACCAAAATGTACAAGAGCGGGAGGAAGTTGCGGATATACTGCTATTAGATATAATATAACAGACAAAAAAGAGGTAGAGGATTTAACTGATAATCTTGAAATTAAGATCGAAGAGAGAACAGCAGAATTAGCACTTGCAAAGGAAAATGTAGAACAAATACTAGCAAATATTTTACTTCCTGTTTTAATAACATCTAATGAAAAAAGGACAATAGTATATGCAAATAAATTCGCACAAGATTTATATGAGGTTTCTTGTGAAGATATTATAAATGCACCACTTGATACTATTTATACTTTAACAAATGGTCCAGATGAGATTATTAAACAATTATCTGAAGTAGGAAAAGTAGAAGCATTAGAAGAGCATATTACTACTCATACTGGTAAAGAATTTGTTGGATTACTATCAGTTACACCAATTACTTATAATAATGAAGAGTGTTATATTGGTATGACAGTAGATATTACAAAGCAAAAAGATATGGAGAATGAAGTAAGAGCAATCCATAAGCACACAAGAGATGCCATAGAATATGCAGCTTTAATCCAAAGTGCTGTATTACCTGATAACAATGATATGAGAAACTACTTTAAAGACCAATTTGTAGTATGGCATCCTAAAGATACAGTAGGTGGAGACATATATTTCTTTGAAGAGTTACGACATAAAGATGAATGTTTATTATTTTTTATAGATTGTACAGGACATGGAGTACCAGGAGCTTTCGTAACTATGCTTGTAAAAGCTGTAGAGCAACAAATTGTTGCTCATATTATGAATGATGAAACAAATATGGAGATAAGTCCTGCTTGGATAATGGCTTACTTTAATAGAGAACTAAAAAAACTATTAAAACAAGAAACAAAAGATAGTATCTCAAATGCAGGATGGGATGGTGGTATTATTTACTACAATAGACGAGACCAAATACTTAAATTTGCAGGAGCAGAAACACCATTGTTTTATATGACAAAAGATGGAGAGTTTAAAACTATAAAAGGAAATCGTTACTCTGTAGGATACAAAAAGTGTGCTATGGATTATGAATATAAAGAAACTGTACTTGAAGTTGAAGAGGGTATGAAATTTTGGTGTACAACAGATGGTTACTTAGATCAAAATGGTGGAGAAAAAGATTTTCCATTTGGTAAGAAAAGATTTGGAAATATCATCAAAGAATACCATACTGAAACTATGGCAGATCAGCAAGAAGTATTTCTATATGAGATGGCTACTTGGGAAGAGCAAATTGAAAATAATGATAGAAATGATGATATGACTGTTATTGGATTTGAGATTGGTGAACAATCTTTTGTTTTTGATATGAGTATAGAAGAGATAGTAAAGTATGAAGGGGTAATGACTCAAAATGTTATAGCATCTTGTATGGATAATATTGAAGCTAAAATAACCAATATGGGTACAATGGGAACTGTATCTACAATTACTATTGAGTACTGCCAAAATATGATGAACTACTCTAAAGGTATAAGACAATCAGATGGTAATGAGATAGTTCCAGCAGGTTCTATAGATGTACAATATATTGATAATGAATATTATGATATTATAGCTACAAATATAGTAAGCATAGAGGATAAAGAAAAAATTGAACCAAAACTAATTGAAATTCAATCTTTGGACAAAGCAGGTATAAAAAAACGATATAGAGAATTAAGAAAATCTGGACAAAACACCCATGAAAAAGGTGGAGGTATAGGTATGTATGAAATAGCTAAAGTATCAGACTATATAGAATATGAGTTTAAAGCTATAAATCAAGATAAATACTATTTTACTATGAAATCAATAGTAAAAGTTAAACAAAAGGAAAGAAAAGATGGATAATGAATCTAATATTTTAATAGTTGACGATTCAAAAATAGCAAGAATGTTTTTATCTAAGATGATTGTATCTTTAGGATTTAACGTAGTAGCAGAAGCTGTTGATGGACTAGATGGATGTAAAAAATATCAAGAGCATAAACCTGATATAATTATAACGGATATAGAAATGCCAAATATGAATGGTATAGAGATGATAGAGATGATTAAAAAACTTAATCCAAGTGTGCAATGTATCGCTGTTTCATCAGTTATGAATAAGCAACTAACACAAAAAATATTATCTTTAGGAGTAAAACACTTTATTGTAAAGCCAGTTAAAGAAGAAACACTAAAAAATATTTTACTAAATATTGATAAATAAAAAATGAATAATATAGAAGAGCAAAAGTAATAAATGGTAGATATAAAAGAGCTTGCCAAATATAGTAAAAGTTTAAATGTTTTGTATGTGGAGGATGATAAGCAGTTTGCAAAAGATACTATTGAGATATTGGAAAATTTCTTTTTAAATGT
>JAMOPZ010000130.1 GCA_027064245.1 Campylobacterales bacterium | reverse complement strand
ACAAGAGTTACAACTAGTACCAGATATATTAAATTTACAATATTATAGTGGAGATGATTTTGTACAAAATATAAAAAAAGAGCAGATATTTACAGATGATTCATTGAAAATTAGAACTGCAAACTTTTTTCAAGATATAAAAAAAGTAGATGCATTAGCAAATCCACTTCTTACACAAATTGGTATTAACAATTACAATATCTCAAATGTAAATCTTCTAATAGTATTTGATCAAAAAAGTTTTGATGTAAACTCTTATATATCATATGAAAATTCTAAATATATTGTTCTTATTTCTATAACTATTTTAATATTACTTAATTATATTATAAAATTTTTATTCAAAAAACAGTTTCTTTCTCTATATAATTTAAAAATAAATTTTATATTTTTTATTATAAAAGTTATTCTTGTATATGCTATTCTTTTTGCAGGAGAAGTATTTATAATAGATTTTGCACGAAACTATATAGATAGACCAGCCCTTGAAACTCTAGCATTGGGTATAAATATAATTCGTATTATGATAAATGCAATTTTAATAAATAGTTTATTATATCATATAATATGGTTACCATTATCTAAACGAACAAATAAAAATGTTCCTCCATTATTGAAAAATATGATAACATTTTTAATATATCTTGCTGCATTTTTAATAGTATATAAATATATTTTATTTCAAGATTTAACAAGTCTTTTAGCATCTATGGGTGTATTAGCTATGGTTATTGGATTTGCTGTACAAGCAAATATAAATAATATATTTTCAGGACTTGCACTAAATATTGAAAACTCTATAGATATTGGAGATTGGATAGAGTTTGAAGGTTATCCAGAAGGTCAAGTAGTAGATATAAATTGGAGAACTACTACTGTAAAATGTAGAGATGGACGACTTGTAAATATACCAAATGCAGTAGCTAGTGAATCACCTTTGACAAACTTTTCAAAATCTGATAAATTAGCTCAAGTTATAACAATTGATATAAATATGAAACATGATCCAGAGCAAGTAAAAGCTATATTGCTTAAAACTATGAATGATATAGATGGAATAACAAAAGATCCAAAACCAAAAACAGGATTAAAATATATAGATGAATGGGAAGTAAGATATAAACTTGTTTATCATATAGAGGTGTATGATGAAAGATTTGATATAGAACAAATAGTATGGTCAAACTTATGGAGATGCTTAAGAGAAACAGGCATAGAACCATCTATTAGGAAAAGTGAAATTAAATTAGTAAGAGATATAAAAAAATAAAATGCAAAAAAAGTTTTTAGTTTTTTTAGAAGATTTTTGTAGTTATTTAAAAAATATTAAACAATATTCATCTTTAACTATAAAAACTTATCACACACCTATAAAAGAGGCAATATATTTAAGTGATATTTATGAAGAAAATAATATAATTTTTTTTAATATTACAAAATATAGGTTAAAAATATCAATGCAAAGTAATAAAACAATAAATAAAAAATTATCTAGTATAAGAAGTTTTATATCATATCTTATTAATAATAAAAATTTAAATATAACTTTACATGGAGCTACAAGTGTAAAAAGTGAGCAAACTTTACCAAAACCTATTGAAAAAAATGATATATATGATGCCATTGACCATCTTGATATAGATAAAAAAATTCTAATATTGCTTATCTATTCTTTTGGACTTAGGATCTCAGAAGTTGCTACATTAGAAATAAAAAATATAAAAAACCACTCTATTTTAGTAGATGGTAAAGGATCTAAACAAAGAGAGATACCTGCAAATAATATGATATGGAAGATGCTGCAAAATTATATTGCTTTACATTTATCAAATATATATTTATTTGAAAAAAATAATAAACCATTAAGTATAAGACAATTACAATATAAAGTAGATAAGATATTTAAAACTATAGGATTAAAAGTAACACCACATCAACTAAGGCACTCTTTTGCAACTGATTTATTAAATAATGGGGCAAGAATTATAGATATAAGTGAGCTTTTAGGACATAGTAGTTTAAAAGCTACTAAAATTTATACAAAATTAAACACAAACACAAAATTAAAACAGTATAATAGTTCTCATCCATTAAGTAAAATATAGGTAGAAAAATGTTTAAAAAAAATCAAAAACAATTTGTTAATATAATCAATTATGATAATCAAATAAAAATAGATCAAGTTATTTTAAAAGATAATAAAATAATAAAACAAAATCAATCTACATTTGTATCATATGATAAAAATACGATGTCAAGTGATATAAAGTTAAAATTACAAACATTACAAGAAAAGATTAAAAATACATATTTAATAACTTTATATGATACAGTAGATCAACAATTATGTTTAAAAAAAGATTCTAATAGATCTGATTATGAATATATTGCATTGGATAATAATAGTGGTATTTCTACTTTAAAAATAGACCTTATAAAATATATTCATTATTTTAAACAAAGTGGAATAGATTATTTAATATCGCCTTTTAGTGTATTGTTTAAGCTTGTCCATTCTAATAGTAGCTCAAAAATATCAAATTCACTAAATTGTTTTGCTTATAATAATAAACTTTATATACTTATTTTAGATACAGATTCAAATGTAGCCTTTTGTGTAATAAAAAATGTAACGAAATTTGAAGATATTAAAAAATCTCAATTTTATGATAATAACAAAGTGGTTCATCAACTATATGAAGAGATATATTATTTAGAATTTGAGCAAATATTAAATGATGTTGTTCAAAATTATTATAAAACTATTAAAAATGCAGAATTTTTAGTAAAAATAAATATTTTTCATATTAAAGAGCAATTAAATGTTGAACAACTAGATAATATAAACCAATCTCTTATGGCAACAGTATCTTACGAACAAATAGATATAGATAATATCTTATACTCTATGATAAATACCATAGATGGGGAAAATAATAGTTTTATAAAACCAAGAAAAAAAGATAAAACAAATAAAAAATTATTTTGGTTAGGTATTGTAATAGTTAGTTTATTAGCTACTGCTGGTGTATTGTATTTTAAATTATCACATAATAAACCAGAAGTTACGAAAATGAAAATAAAAGAACAAAAGAAAACTATAGAAAAAAAGATAAAACAAAAACCTATTTTACTACCAAATCATATAAATAATAATACTAAAATAATTGAAAATATATTAACAATATTTGATACTATTGCTTATGATGGAGTTTTAAAAGAGTTAAAAATAAAAAATGATAGTTTAACAATAGTTGCAAATTTTATAATTAATAGTAAATCAATAGAAAAGTTAGAAGATATATTAAAAAAATATTATAAAAATGTACAGATTGTTTTACAGCATAACAATAAAGCAAATACTATCACAAATATTATACTAAAAGCAAAAGTAAAATTGGTTACTACTAAAACAATAGAAAAAAAGGAGTATGTAGAATTTAAATTTATACCAATAGCAAAGTCTATAAAATATTTACAAAAAAATCTTTTAGATGGTTCTATAATTAGATTTATATCTCAAGAAAATAAAGAGTATACGAAATTTTCTTTTAGTGTTGTATCATATATAAAAACACCTAATGAATTTTTTACAATGATAGAAAATTTAAATAAAAATAATCTTGATATTAATATAAATTATCCTATTAGTTTTACTAAACTAGATGATAAGATACAAGTAAAATATACAATAGATCTATATCAATACAATAAAAAAATCAAATAGATGTATTTTTATCAAAAAGAGCTAGATGCTCTTAAAAAAGCAGATCGTTTAAGAACACGAAAAATTTTTAATAAAAATTTAATCGATCTAGCTAGTAATGATTATTTAGGATTGAGTTCAAAAAAAAAGCTTTTAAAAAAAGCATATAAAATAGTTAAAAAAGATAAGTTTAATTCTTCAAAAGCATCACCATTGGTTAATGGATATAGTAATATTCACAAAAAATTTGAAAAATTACTTTGTAAAATAAATAATTTTGAAAATGGTATCTGTTTAGGTAGTGGATTTTTAGCAAATATTGGATTAATTGAATCATTAATTAGAAAAAAAGATATCTTATTTATTGATCAAGAGTATCATGCAAGTGGTATTTTAGCTACAAATTTAATTCAAGATAAAGTTATATTTTTTGAACATAATGATTATAAAGATTTAGAGACAAAAATAAAAGAAAATCAAATCAATAATACCCAAAGAGTAGTAATAGCAATAGAGGGTGTATATTCTATGAGTGGAGATATAGCACCAAAACAATTTAATACTATAGCATTAAAATATAATGCTATATTAATTGTAGATGAAGCACATAGTTCAGGGGTAATTGGAAAAAATCTTTTAGGTTGGTTTGATTATCATAATATTAAAATCAAACCAAATCATATAAAAATGGGAACATTAGGTAAAGCATATGGTAGCTATGGTGCTTATATTTTAGCCTCAAATCATATCGTATCTTATCTTGAAAATAGAGCAAAAGCTCTTATATATAGTACTGCTATTTCTACTTTTGATATAGCTTTAGCTTATATAAATTTACAATATATTATAAAACATAAAAAAAAATTAAAAACAAAAATATATAAATTTCATAACTTAGTGTATAAAAAATTAAGTATAAAAACAGTTTCTTTAATATTACCAATTATTATAGATGATAATAAAAAAGTATTACAAATACAATCCAATCTATTACAAAAAGGTTATTTAATAGGAGCAATTAGACAGCCTACAGTAAAAAAAGCGATATTAAGAGTTATTTTAAAACTTGATATTTCTAAAAAGAAATTAAAAAAAATATTAAATTATCTTAAAAATTAATCTAAATTTAGAAATTTTAATGTAACTTTAATGTAACTTTAATGTAATCTTAATGTAATTTCTGCTAAAATATATTAAGTAATTTTATAGTTATTTATAATTTAAAGTATAGGAATAGTTAATGAACTTAATAAATAATAAAAATATATTAATTGTTGATGAAGATCAAACTGCATTAAACTATTTAGAAGAAAATTTATTAAAAAATATTCAAAATATTACTATATTAAAAGCTATAAGTTATAAAGAGTGTATAAAAATTGTTTTAAATCCAGATATAAATATAGATATAGCTTTAATCAATTATCAATTATCAGATATAAAAGATGGTTTAGCCGTAAATTTTGTATTGAAAAAAAATATTCCAACAATTGCTATATTAAATAATGATTCTCAAGAGATACATAATTGGATATTAAAAAGTGATATTATAGATTATATATCAAAAACTCCTAAATGTGATATTAAATTTATAACCCAAACTATCTTAAGAGTATTACACAACTATGATACACATATTCTTTTAGTAGATGATTCTCCTACTCAACTTATACTAGCAAAACAGATGCTAGAACATTTAAAACTAAATGTAACAACTGCTTTAAATGGTCAAGAAGCTTTAGATATATTAAATGATCCTAAAAATCAAGATAAATTTTCTTTAGTTTTAACAGATTATAATATGCCTATAATGGATGGTATGGAACTTACAAAAGAGATAAGAAAATTATATAAAAAAGATCAATTAGGTATTATAGCTTTAAGTGTTAGTGATAAACCTACAATATCTACACAATTTATAAAATTAGGTGCAAATGATTATTTGAATAAACCATATACTCAAGTTGAGTTAAATACAAGAATAAACTCAAATTTAGAGATATTAGAGCTATTTAAAAAAACAAGAGATATGGCAAATAAAGATTTTCTAACAGGTGCTTTTAATAGACGATATTTTTTTGATAGTGGAGAAGCAATAGTACTTAAAGCAATAAGAGAAAATAAAAATGTAGCAGTTGCTATGTTTGATATTGATAAATTTAAAAATATTAATGATACTTATGGACATGATATTGGAGATATTGCTATTAAAGAGGTGGTGTCTATCTTAAACCAAAACCTAAGACATTCTGATCTTATGGCAAGAGTTGGTGGTGAGGAGTTTTGTGTACTTTTAGATAATATCTCAAAAGATGATTTAATAACTTTATTTGAAAAAATTAGAGTATCGTTTGAAAATAATATTTTAGAAGTAGGTGATAAAAAATTTGGTTTTACTGTTTCTATTGGGGTATATTATGGATTAAATAATAATCTTGAATATATGATAAAAAAAGCTGATGATGGATTGTATTATTGTAAAAACAATGGACGAAATCAAGTACATTTAATAGAAGAGTAAATCTCAAGATTAACTTTTTATTAAGATTTATGAGATAAAATTCACCAAAATAAATATTTTATAAAAAAAGGATAATAAAATGGAAATGCCAAATATTCCACAACCAACATACTATATATTCAAATGTGAGCAAAGTTCACCTCCTGGTATGCCTAAACCATCTTGTGTAAGTGATGCAACTAAAGATCTTTTTAACCATATGGGGCAAAGACTTATGGAAAAAGGTGTTATGGGACCTGTTCAACCTATAAGAACTAGTTGTCTTGGGCGTTGTCAAATGGGACCTGTTATGATAATGGAACCAGGTCATATTATGTATGTGCAACTTACAAAAGAGAAAATAGATAGAATTATAGATGAGCATATTTTAGGTGGTAAACCAGTAGAAGAGTATATGATACCTGATCAATTTTGGGGTGAACCTCAAGCATTAAGTTAATAATTTAGGAAAAAAAATGACATTTGATATGTTGTATAGTAAGATTCACAGAGCAGTAGTTACAGATGCTAATTTAAATTATGTAGGATCTATTACTATAGATGAAGATCTTTTAAAAGCATCAAATTTAAGAGTTGGACAAAAAGTTGAGATTGTTAATATAAATAATGGTGAAAGATTTTCAACTTATATTATAAAAGGAAAAGCTGGACTTAAAGAGATCTGTCTAAATGGTGCAGCTGCAAGAAAAGTAGAAATTGGTGATAAAATTATAGTTATAGCATATGCTTCATATAGTGAAGATGAACTTAACAATTATAAACCAACCATTGTACATGTAGATAAGCAAAATAATATTGTAGAGATTACAAATGAATTAATAGGAAGTGAATATGAGTAATGAATTTGATTTTAGCAAAATGAATCTTGGTGATATGATGAATAATATTCAAGATATAGCACAAAAAGCAAAAGAGGATGGAAAAAATAAAATTTTTACATCAACTGTTGGTGGTGGTATGATAAAATTATCTATTAATGGTAATAGTGAAGTTATAGATCTTGATATAGATGATTCACTTTTAGAAGATAAAGATTCTTTACAAATTCTTTTAATTAGTGCTATGAATGATGTAATAAAACAAAGTGATGAAGAGAAAAAAGCTATGGCTATGAATATGATAGGTGGAATGAACCCTTTCTCTAAAAGTTAGATTATGAAAACTGACACTTTATTACAACTTTTTGAAGATTATCTACTTGATAATCTTCCATCTTCAAAATCTTTTCATCCTATTTTTGAAGATGCACTATCTTTAATGTTAAAAGCTGGAGGAAAAAGATTTCGCCCTATGTTACTTTTAAGTATAGTTGATGCATATGAGCCACTTTTAGTTAAAAATGCTTTACAAGTAGCACTTTCTATTGAGTTCTTACACACATATTCTTTAATTCACGATGATCTACCTGCTATGGATAATGCTTCTTTAAGAAGAGGTTTTCCAACATTGCATACAAAATATGATGAAACAACAGCTATACTTGCAGGAGATGCTTTAAATACACATAGTTTTTATCTTCTTTCAAATGCTCCACTTAGCAGTGATATAAAAATAGAACTTATAAAGTCACTAAGTAGTGATGGTGGAATTGATGGTATGATTATAGGTCAAGCGTGTGATTGTTACTTTGAAAATACAACTATTACTTTAGATCAATTAGAATTTTTGCATATCCATAAAACTGCAAAACTAATAGCAACATCTCTTAAAATGGGTGCTACAATAGCAAACTTACCTTTAAAAACCCAAGAAGCTTTATATAACTTTGGGATAGATTTAGGACTATTATTTCAAATACAAGATGATATAATAGATGAGATATCATCTGAAGAGGAAGCTGGAAAAACAACATCAAATGATAGTGCAAAAAATTCATTTGTAAATTTACTTGGGCTTAATGGTGCAAAAAAAAGTGCTGATGATTTATCAAAAAAATGTGAAATAACTCTAAATAATTTTGATTTAAATTTAAAAAATAATTTACAAAATTTACTTTTAAATTATCTTTATCGTCACAATAAATAAAAAGGAAAATATATGAAATTTAGTGGAAAAAATGTACTAATTACAGGTGCTAGTCGTGGTATTGGAAAACAAATAGCTATAACTTTAGCTTCATATGGCTTAAAAGTATGGATAAATTATAGAAGTAATCCATCTTTAGCTGATGCTGTTATGGAAGAGATTATACAAAATGGTGGAGATGCAGCTGTTGTATGTGCAGATGTGTCAAAAGAGAATGACTGGAAAGAGATGTTAAAAGTTATCATAGATAGTGATGGATCTTTAGCATATCTTGTAAATAATGCTGGAATTACAAAAGATAAATTAGCTATTCGTATGAGTATAAGTGATTTTGATGATGTAATAGATGCAAATTTAAAATCTACTTTTATAGGTTGTAGAGATTCTTTAAAACTTATGTCTAAAAAAAGATTTGGGTCTATTGTAAATATAAGCTCAATTGTAGGTGAAATGGGAAATGCTGGTCAAGTAAACTATAGTGCAAGTAAAGGTGCTGTTAATACCATGACTAAATCTTTTGCAAAAGAGGGAAGCACTAGAGGTATTAGATTTAATGCAGTAACACCAGGATTTATAAGAACCGATATGACAGATGAATTAAAACCAGAAATAAAAGAAAATTATGAAAAGAATATACCTCTTGGAAGATTTGGAGAAACTAGTGAAATAGCAGATGCTGTTGCATTTTTATTAAGTGATCATTCAAGCTATATAACAGGTGAGATATTAAAAGTAAATGGTGGATTATATGTTTAAATCAAAATTTAAATATTTTTTATAAATAATATGATATAATTACAACGAAATTTTATAAAAAAAGGAATATAAATGTTAGAAAAAGTAAAAGCAGTAGTAGTAGATCAGTTAGATTGTAATCCAGAAGAGGTAAAAGAAGATTCAAAATTTATTGAAGATTTAGGTGCGGATTCTTTAGATGTTGTTGAATTAGTAATGGCACTTGAAGAGGAATTTGATATCGAAATTCCAGATGAAGATGCAGAAAGTATCCTAACTGTAGCAGATGCTATTAAATATATAGAAGATCATAAGTAAAAAAAATTAACCCCTTATTTTAGGGGCTAATCTTTTAGATTAAATAAAGTTTATTTTTTTAAATTTTATTTAGTTTATATAGTATGGGAGATATTAATAGTATGCAAAGAGTAGTAGTAACTGGAATTGGGATGATAAATTCATTAGGACATAGTGTAGAAGAATCTTTTAAAGCAATTATTGAAGGTAAAACAGGAATTGATAGAATTACACTATTTGATCCTGAAAAATACTCTTCACAAATAGCTGGTGAAGTTAAGAATTTTGATCCTACAGCAATCTTAGGTAAAAAAGAATCAAAAAAAGCAGATAGATTTATACAATTAGGTATTCATGCTGCACAAGAAGCTATAAAAGATGCTGGTTTTACAGATGAAACCACAAATAAAGTTAATGATGATATATCAGCTGATTTTGGAATTGTAGCAGCTTCAGGAATTGGTGGATTACCAAATATTGAAAAAAATTCAATTATAGCTGACAAAAGGGGTCCAGGGAAAATATCTCCATTTTTTATCCCTTCTGCTCTTGTAAATATGCTAGGAGGTTTTGTATCAATACAACATAATTTAAAAGGTCCAAATCTTTCAGCTGTTACAGCTTGTGCAGCTGGAACTCATGCTATTGCAGATGCATATAAAACATTAGCTTTAGGTGGAGCTTCAAAGATGCTTGTTGTTGGTGCTGAAGCTGCAGTTTGTGGAGCTGGTGTTGGTGGATTTGCAGCTATGAAAGCTTTAAGTACTCGAAATGATGACCCAAAAACAGCCTCAAGACCTTTTGATAAAAATAGAGATGGTTTTATTATTGGAGAAGGTTCAGGAGCATTAGTACTTGAAACTTTAGAATCTGCTCAAAATAGAGGTGCAAAAATATATGCTGAAATTTTAGGTTTTGGTGAAAGTGGAGATGCAAATCATATAACAACTCCTACTATGGATGGACCATTAAGAGCTATGAAAGCAGCATACAAAATGGCAAAACAAAATAATGGTGGTGAATTAAAAATAGATTATGTAAATGCACACGGTACATCAACACCTGTAAATGATAAAAATGAAACAGCAGCATTAAAAGAACTTTTTGGTGGAATTGAAAATTGTCCTCCAGTTACATCAACAAAAGGACAAATTGGACATTGTTTAGGAGCTGCAGGTTCAATTGAGGCAATAATATCAATAAAAGCTATGCAAGAAGGAATTATACCTCCTACAATAAATCAAATAGAATCTGATGAAAACTGTGATTTAGACTATGTACCAAATACTGCTAGAAAAAGTGAATTAAATATTGTAATGTCAAATTCGTTTGGTTTTGGTGGAACAAATGGTGTTGTTATTATGAAAAAATTCCAAAACTAAGGAAAAAAGAATGGCAACATATTTAGATTTTGAACAAAAATTAAAAAAAATAGAAGATGAGATAGTTGTTGCTAAAACAAGAGCTGATGAGTATGCGGTATCTATTTTACAAAAAAAATTAGAAGATGAAGTAAAAAAAACATATTCAAATCTTTCTGATTTTCAAAAATTAAAATTAGCAAGACATCCAGATAGACCTTATGCACTTGATTATATAAGAGTTCTTATGTCAGATGCCTATGAGATACATGGAGATAGACACTATGCTGATGATACTGCAATTATTTGTTATATTGGTTATATTGGTGAACAAAAATGTGTAGTTATAGGGGAACAAAAAGGTAGAGGTACTAAAAATAAAATTAGAAGAAATTTTGGTATGCCTAATCCAGAAGGATATAGAAAAGCTTTAAGAGCTGCAAGAATAGCTGAAAAATTTAATTTGCCTCTTTTATTTTTAGTAGATACTCCAGGTGCATATCCTGGTATTGGAGCTGAAGAGAGAAGTCAAAGTGAAGCAATAGCTAGAAATTTATATGAGTTAAGTGATTTTAATACTATTATTATAAGTGTAGTTATAGGAGAAGGTGGAAGTGGTGGAGCACTAGCTATATCTATAGGCGATAAATTAGCCATGATGAGATATAGTATATATTCAGTTATATCTCCTGAAGGTTGTGCTTCAATTCTTTGGAAAGATCAAGGTAAAGTAGAAACTGCAACAAATGCTCTAAAAATAACACCAGCTGATTTACAAGATTATAAACTTATTGATGATATGATTGAAGAACCTTTAATAGGAGCTCATAGAGATCAAGAAGAAGCTATCAAAGCATTAGGGGATTATTTTTTAAATCAAGTTCGAGAATTAAAAAAATTATCTCTAGAAGAACTAAAAGAAAAAAGATATGCTAAACTTATGAGTTTAGGAAGTTTTGCTTAATATTTTTTAAATTTTAATATAATATAAAATCCAAATATTCTTGGATCTTATATTAAAAATCATCAAAATCTATACTACCTTTAGAATAGTTTATAACATTTCCTTCAAAAAAGTTTGTTCTTTGATCATTAAAACTACTATATGCATCTACCCAAGGAATTGGATGTTTTACACCATATTCTATATCATATCCTACAGCTTCCAGTCTTCTGTCTGCTAAATATTCTATATATTGTCTTATTATATCTTTTGTAAGTCCTAAAATTTGACCATCTGTTACATAAGCTCCCCAAGAAGCCTCAAGATCAACAGCTTGTCTAAACATAGCTCGCACCTCCTCTTCTAACTCTTGTGTAAAAAGTTCAGGTCTTTCTTGTTTTGTACTATTTATAAGATTCTGAAATAAAAGTAAATGTGTCACTTCATCTCTTTGTATAAACTTTATCATCTGGCTACTTCCTAACATCTTACCCGATTTTCCAAGTGCATACATAGCTGCAAATCCAGCATAAAAGTACAATCCTTCTAAAATTTGATTTGCAAACATAGCTAAAACTATCTTTTTATCATCTATATTACCCGCTAAGTTCTGATAAACTCCTGCTATAAAATTATTTTTCTCCATAAGTTTTGCATCTGTCTTCCACATATCATATATCTCATCTGTATTATCTGAAATTGACTCTACCATAACTGCATAAGATTTACTATGATTTGCCTCTTCGTATGATTGACGAGATAAAATTGCATTTATCTCAGGTGCAGTTATATATGGATTTATATTATCCATTAAATTATTTGTTTGTAAAGAATCCATAAAAATAAGTTGAGATAATACTAAATCATACATCCTTTTTTCAGGAGGTGTAAGATACTTATAATCTTTTGCATCCTGAGTCATTTGTACCTCTTTTGGAAACCATGTATTTCCTTCCATAGTATCCCATAAATTTAATGCCCATTCATACTTACATTTTGTAAAATTTATCATCCCATCTGGATTTCCACCAAATGTTCTTCTATCATTAAAATTCTCTGTTGAATTTGGGTTGTATATTAATTTTCTATCCATTTTTGTACTCCTATTGACATCCTATACACTCTGTACTTCTATCCATAACACTATTTTGTGCTTCAGGAGACTGACTTCTTAAATAATATGTTGATTTAAGACCAAGACGCCAAGCTAAAGTATAAAGTTCATGTAAATATCGTCCACTTGCTTTATCTAAAGACATAAATATATTTGTACTTTGTCCTTGATCTATCCATTTTTGTCTAATAGCTGCTGCTTTTATAATATTACTTTGTTCAACTTCATATGCTGGAGTATAATAATTCCATGTTTCAGGTGAAAGCTTTGGCACAACAACTGGAATTTGACCACTTAAATTTTCTTCATACCATTTTCGCTTAAATACAGGCTCTATTGCTTGAGTAGTTCCTACTAAAATAGATATAGAACTAGTTGGTGCTATTGCCATAAGATAACCATTTCTTATACCATCTTTTTTTACTTTTTCTCTTAATTTATCCCAATCATATCCTGTATCAAAAAGATCTTTTTGTATAAGTGCATTTGTTACTGCTGGAGTATGATCAAATGGCATAACACCCTTACTCCAAGCACTTCCTTTAAATGTAGGATAACTTCCTTTTTCAATTGCTATATTTGATGAAGAATCGATAGCTGTATAACTAATAGCTTCCATAATAGAATCTATCTTTTTAAAGTGATCATTACTTCCCCATGCTATATTTTGTTCTGCTAACATTTGAGATTCACCCATAATCCCTAATCCTATTGCTCTTGTTTTAAGATTAGTTACTTTTACTTTTTTTAATGGATAAAAATTTAGATCTATTACATTATCAAGCATTCTTATAGCTATTGGAACAACTCTTGCTATATCCTCTTTTGTATTTATTTTACTTAAATTAACACTTGCTAAATTACAAACTGCAGTATCTCCATCTATCTTTTCTTTCTCTACAATAAATATCTTTATACCATTTATACTATCTAATGCTGTTATTTTATTGGCTTTTTTTATACCTAAATCTACTTTTACATCCTCATCCTCTTCAAATGTTAAAATAGTACCATCTACCATCTCAAGACGAATTAAGTAGTGATTTGGATTTGTATTTTGAAATATTTCAGTACAAAGATTACTACTTCTTATTACTCCTGTATGTGCATTTGGATTTGCTTTATTTGCATTATCCTTAAAACATAAAAATGGAGATCCAGATTCAAAATAACTTGTAAGTACTTTTTTCCATAAAGTTTTTGCTTTCATTTGATTTTTTGTAATATCAGGATCATTTTCATACTCAATATATCGTTTTTCAAATGCTTCTCCACTTAAAGTTGCAAGATCACTTACTTCATAAGGATCAAATAAAGTCCAATGAGTATCTTCTAATATTCTTTTCATAAAAAGATCATTTATCCAAAGTGCTGGAAAAAGATCATGTGCTCTTCTTCTTTCTTCTCCTGAATTTTTCTTCAGATCTATAAAATCTTCTATATCCATATGCCAAGGTTCAAGATATACAGCAATTGCACCTTTTCTAGTACCTAGTTGATCTACTGCAATTGCTAAATCATTTGTTATTTTTAAAAAAGGTATTGTACCTCCTGCTGCACTTTTATGACCATCTATTACTCCACCTAAACTTCGTATTGAGTTCCAATCCCAACCAATTCCACCACCAAATTTAGACAACAATGCCATCTCTTTATATCCATCAAAAATTCCTTCTATATTATCAGGGCTTGATCCAATATAACAAGAGCTAAGCTGATGTCGTGGAGTTCTAGCATTACTTAAAGTTGGTGTTGCTACCATAACTTCAAATTTTGATATTACATCATAAAACTCTTTTGCTTTTGTTTGCTTATCACTCTCATTTTGAGCTAAAAACATAGCTATACCCATAAACATCTGTTGAGGTAATTCAATAGGCTCTTTATCATTATTTTTAAGTAAATATCTATCATATATAGTTTTCATACCAAGATAAGTAAACTGATAATCTCTGCTTGGATCAAGATAATTATTTAAATCTTCTAAATCATATCCATCTTCAAGATTTGGTATAATCCTTTGTGCTGCTTGCCCATATTTTATATAATCTTTTAAGTGACAATAAGCATCCCCTTTTATACCATGAGTTGCTTTACCAACTCTATGATAAAGATCAAAAAGAAAAAGTCTTGCTGCTACAAAAGTCCAATTTGGTACATCTATATCTATTTTCTCAACTGCAGTTTTTATCAAAGCATCTTGAATATCAATAGAACTCATACCATCAATAAATTTAATCCTCGCATCTATTTCTAGTTCACTTTGAGAAACACCATCAAGTCCTTCAATGGCTGATGATGTATGTTTTTGAATTTTTGTAATATCTAAAAGTTCGCAACGACCATTTCTTTTTTGAATCATTATTCCCATATAAAATCCTCTAATTTATTTTGTAAAAATCTTCGCATATTTTAGCCTAAATAGTCTAAAATTTAGTTAATACTAAATTAAAATAAACCCATTCAGAGAAAAAAGCACATAAAAAAAGAGTCTTTAAAAGTTGGCGGCGACCTACGTTTCCACACCTGAAAGATGCAGTATTATCAGCGATGGAGAGCTTGACTACCAGGTTCGAAATGGGACTGGGTATTTCCT
>JAMOPZ010000129.1 GCA_027064245.1 Campylobacterales bacterium | reverse complement strand
ACAAAAAATAGAGATAGCTTTGCAAGAGCTTTAAAAGAGGAGGGTGTATCTACAGGACTTCATTATATACCTTTACATCTATTAAGTTATTATAAAAAGAAATATAAATTAAAAATAACTGCATATTCAAATGCATTAGCAACATATGGACAGATTTTGTCTTTACCTATTTTCCCATCTATGAGTGATGATGATGTAAGATATATTTGTGATGCGATAAAAAAAATATCAAATAAATGGATATAAAAATTTGAATAGTTTTGTTCATCGTTGGGTAGAACAATACCTTTTTTTTCCAAATCCTTTACAAAAAATTATTTCAGTGGGATTATTCCCACTTACTCTTGCATATTGTATAATTATTACTTATAAAAGATTATCTGCAAAAATAATAGATTTCGGCTTACCAATTATAAGTATTGGTAATCTTGTAGTTGGTGGATCTGGTAAAACTCCAGTTACTATTGCACTAGCAAAAGATAAAAAAGATGTAGCAATTATATTAAGAGGTTATGGTAGAGAATCAAAAGGTCTTTATGTAGTTTCAGATGGTAAAAAAATATTAGAAAATGTAACTATAAGTGGAGATGAAGCTTATATGTTGGCCCAACTATTACCAAAAGCTATAGTAATAGTGTGTGAAAATAGGGTAGATGCTATAATAAAAGTTAAAGAAATGGGTGCAAAAATAGTATTTCTTGATGATGGATATTCATCTCATCATATAAAAAAATTTAATCTACTTATTCGACCAAAAGATGAACCTACAAATTTATTTTGTCTTCCAAGTGGTGGGTATAGAGATACAAAGATGATGTATGCTTTTGCAGATCTTGTTCTTCAAGATGGTAAAGATTTTCATAGAGTTGTTAGTTTTGAATTAAATGGTAATAAAGTAGAGGAATTACCACAAAAAATTTTACTTTTAACAGCTATCTCTAAGCCAAATAGATTAAAAGAATTTTTACCAAAAAATATTACAATGATATCTTTTCCTGATCATTATAACTATAAAAAAAGTGATATTGATACAATAATACAAAAATATCCATCTTATAGTATTATAACAACACAAAAAGATTTTGTAAAATTAGAAAAATTTAAAATAAAAGATCTTTATCTTTTAAAATTAGATATTCTAATACAAGATTGTAATAAAATTGACATATTTTTAGGTGACTTTAAGAGTAGTTAATATAAAATTATAAAAAATTACTAAAAAGTTACAGAATATGAAAACATTTACATTAAACTATGATTCCCAAGAACAGTTAAATAGATTTTTAAGAGATTGCAATATTGATATTAAAAGTAGTGTTTTGGTTCAAATTTTTACATCTCAAGTAGATAAAAAATTTATAAATAATTTACGAAATCAGATTTTAAAACCTATCCCACATGCTATAATCTTAGGAACTACTACTTGTGGAGAGATATCTAATAATGGTTCTCAAAGGGGTACTACAGTAATATCATTTTCTATTTTTGAAAATACAATATTAAAATTTACTTTAATTGAAAGAACAAATAAAAGCTTTAATCTTGGTCGAGATATTGCAAAACAATTTAATTATAATGATGAACTAAAACTTATACTTACATTTTCTGATGGTTTAAATACAAATGGGGAAGCATATGTAAATGGGATATCAAGTATATATGAGGATATAATAGTAGCTGGTGGTATGGCTGGAGATAATGGGAAATTTGAAGAAACCTATGTATTTTCAAATGATATCATTACAAATAATGGTGCTGTTGCTGTTGCATTTTATAATAAAGATTTATCTGTTAATACCAATTATAGTTTTAATTGGGAAACAGTAGGAAAAAAACATTTTGTAGAAAAAGCTAATAAAAATAGAGTATATAAGATAGATGGTATGAGTGCTGTTGAGTTTTATTCTTATTATTTAGGTGAAGATATAGCAAGACTTTTACCATCTATTGGTATAGAATTTCCTTTAGTAATTGAAAGAAAAGGTGTAAAAGTAGCACGAGCAGTTATATCAAAATATGATGATGGAAGTTTAGGATTTGCGGGTAATATAGAAGAGGGTAGTTATGTACAGTTTGGACATGGTGATGTTCAGATGATTATAGATAAAGGGTTAGATAATATACGCAAAATTATAGATCATCCTGTAGAATCTATCTTTATATATTCATGTATGGCACGACATGCACTTCTTAAAGATGATATAAATCTTGAGATAATGCCATTAAGAGAGTTAGCACCGGTCAGTGGTTTTTTTACATATGGTGAGTTTTATCATGATTGTGAAGAAGATTCTTGTAGTACACAACTTTTAAATCAAACTATGACAACAGTAGCTATTTCAGAAACAAATACAATGACAGAAAATATTACTCCAAATGTTTTTAGTGATAATCCAAAGCAATTTGATCAAGTAAATCTTTATAGAACACAAGCTTTATCAAATCTTATTGAAAGAACAACAAAAGAGTTGGAAGATCTTAATAAGGATCTAGAAAATAGGATAGAAGAAGAGGTAGAAAAAAATTCTCAAAAAGATTCTATGCTACATATGATGCAGTCTCAAGCACAATTAGGTGAGATGTTGGAGATGATTATACATCAATGGCGACAACCTCTAAGTGCAATCACTTCTACAGTTAGTTCTGCACAAGTGTATAAAAGTATGGGTGCATTAAGTGATGAAGAGATAGATAAAACTTTTAAAAATATTTTATCGTTTACAGAACATTTAAATAATACTATAGGTGATTTTAGAGAACTTTTTAAAACAGATATAAATACAGATAATATTCCTATTGATATGTTATTTAACAAGGTAAAAACAATTGTTAATCCAATAATATTAAAATCAAAGGTAAAATTAACAGAAAATTTTAATTATGAAAAAGATGCACAAATTAATATCTCTGTAGGGTTAATGTTGCAAGTTTTATTAAATATTGTAAAAAATGCAGTTGATGTATTGC
>JAMOPZ010000128.1 GCA_027064245.1 Campylobacterales bacterium | reverse complement strand
TTGATAATATCCTTTATTTTTATAGCTATATTTTTCCCATCTATCTTATAATATTCTCTTAAAAAATCTCTATTTCCAATCTTATGAATATACTCATTTGGCAACCCAAATTTATCTATCTTTTTATCTATCTTATCACGAAGCATTGTACCAAAACCACCGTTTATGAAATGTTCTTCTAAAGTAAATATATTTTTATAATCATCTAAAAAACTATTCCAATCAAAAGAAGATGTAAGCATAGGAACAGTAACAACATTTATATCAACCTCTTCTAATATTTTAGAAACTTCATCTACAATAGATCCATGTACAATTAAAATATTTTTAGAATCTGATCTATTTATAAATATAGGTTTTGTGATATTAATATCTTTGTTATGAATTTTATCTTCACCATTTTTTGCTATTCTTATATAACTAGGCTGTTTACTTTTATATGCATATTTAAAGCACTCTACAGCTTCAATAGGATCTGCAGGGGAAAAAATATCAAGATTTGGCATAGATGAAGCTAGAGTAATATCCTCTACTACATAATGAGTAACTCCAGCTGGTGCATAAGTAATACCACTTCCTGTTCCAATTAGTATCATAGGTAATTCTTGATAGCAAATATCATTTCGTACAAATTCATATGGTCGCATTATTACAAATGGAGCAATATTATAGTATATCACTTTATGTCCCATAAGAGAAAGTCCTGCTCCAAAGCCAATATCAAGCTGTTCATTTACGCCTGGATTTATAAACTGTTTTGAATCTTTAAAATCATCCCAAACACCAAGCCCTGCATCTCCTGCTATTACAAATAGTTTTTCATCAACTTTAGCTAACTCTTTTATTTTATTTGATACACTATTTCTCATCATTACATCCTAAACACTCTAATGCTTCATTTTTAATCTCATCTGTTACAACATAATAGTGCCAAATAAGCTTATCCTCCATAAAATCTACATCTTTACCTTTAATAGTATCACATATTATCATTTTTGGCTTATTTGTAGGTTTATTTACAGCTTCTTCTATGGCATTGTGGTTATGTCCATCTACTCTTAATACTTCCCAATTAAAAGCTTCAAACTTCTTATCAATTGGCTCATAACTTAAAAGCTCACTTGCTCTTCCATAACCTTGAAGGTTATTTCTATCTATAAAAACTGTAAGATTATCAAGCTGCAATTGAGGAGCTAACATAGCAGCCTCCCAAATACTACCCTCTTGTGATTCACCATCTCCCATAAGCACATAAACTTTTTGTTTTTTCTCTTGTAATTTTAAAGAGTGTGCCATACCAAGAGCTATTGGAAGACCATGTCCTAAGCTACCTGCACTTATCTCTATATATGGGTTTGTGTCTTTATCTGTATGAGCTGGAAGTGTCCCTCCATTTTGATAATATCCTTCTAAATCATCTTTACTTAACAAACTTTTTTCATATAAAGTAGAGTAAAGTGCCATAGCACTATGTGCTTTACTTAGTATAAATCTATCTCTATTTTCATAATCATTAAGACTTAACACTTTAAAATACAGTGTAGCTAATATATCTGTACAACTAAGTGCTGAACCCACATGAGGTGAACCTGAGAGATTTGCTATATGCAATATATTCTTTCTTATATTTGTTGATATTTGTTTCATATTTATCCTTAATTATTTTAATAATCATTTGCATCAAGTTTTACAATAGATCCTGTTAATGCTAAACTTTTTTGATTTATAATATCTACAATATAACTAGATATATCTTTAGGTATTAAAAATCTTTTTAATGGTTGTTTTGTTTTAGTTATATTATATTTTTGTGGTTCTTTTTTTGATTTTTTATCCCATATACTACCTTTATGAGCTAAAATACCAGGTAAGATGGCACATATTAAAATATTGTATTTTATATACTCTTGAGATATATTTTTTACATAAGTGTTAATCAAGCTTTTACTTAAAGTATATGAGGGTGATGCTTTTGCATGTAATGAAGCAGTTGAACCTATATATATGATTTTGCTAGGATCACCATTAAGCTTATTGTAAAAATAATTATTAATTTTTACAGAAACTATAAAATTATTATAAATTATTTTTTGTAAGATATCTATATCTATAGGATGTTTATCATCTTGACAATTTATACCAAAATTATGAATGATAGAAACTATATTGAAATTAGATATTTTATTTAAAAGTTTTTTTACAATATTATCTTTTGTAAAATCTATTTTAATAATTTTGTGTTTTAAGTTATTGTTTAATTGTTTTTTAGCTTTTTTTAGATTTTGTTTGGAACGAGATGTTAAAATTATATTATACCCACTATATGATAATTTCTTTGCTAATTCAAAGCCCAATCCTCTACTTGAAGCAGTTATTAAGATATATTTAGACATTATTCTATCTCTATATTTAAGTAAATAAAGTTTAAAGTTTTATATTTTTTTTGTAACTTATTATATAACTTAAAATTATATGGAAAAAGTATAATTATATTAGTTTTAATATTTTTAGGTGATACTATATCTATACACTCTAATTTTTTAGAATATTTTATATCATTTTCATCAATAAAATATAAAATATTAAAGTTTAAATAAGCTGCACAAAATAAAGCAATAGGTGTTGTCCCAAAAATAGCGATATCTTTATTATTTTGATATTTATCTAATTTTAACAATATATTTTGAATATGATTTTTTAAAAAAACTTTAGAGTATACATGATCCTGATATTTTAAATCTTGATTTGTTGCTAATACAGTTATTTCTTTTTCAATTTGATTTTTAGGAAAATAGATATATTTAAAATATTTCTTTAATACATAATATAAGCTATATTTAGAAAAATGAGAAATATGATCTAAAATAAAAATATCAAGTATATTTTGTTTAATATTTGGAACTTGCAATAATAGAATTCCATCTTTTTTTAAAGATAACTTTATTTGTAATAAAAAAGACTTAATATCTTCTAT
>JAMOPZ010000127.1 GCA_027064245.1 Campylobacterales bacterium | reverse complement strand
TAAAAGTTGTGGTTCGGGGTCTGTATTTACTTTTCCTTTTTTAAACTCTTGAATAAAAAAATAGGGTTTTTGTGCTTTTTTTAAACCTTTTGAAAATATAAAATCAGCTTCACCATTAAAGATAAATTTTTCTGTTTTATAAGTTATTTTTTCATTAGCAAAACTTCTTATATTATAATCCAATAAAAAGAAATCAATATAATTTAAAAGAGGCATAATGAAATTTACTTTTAAATCTTCTTCATGATAAAACTTAATCAATTTACTATTTCTATCTATTAACTTTTGTAAAAATTGATTGTTTTCTACTAAAAGAGTAATTTCATTTTCAAACCATTTTTTAAACACATCTTCTTTATCAATATTTTCATTAATATCAACAATACTTTCCAACTCTTCAGACTTTATTTTACTAAAACTATAAGTAGGTACTCCCTCTTCATTTTTACCCTCTAATTTATTTAATCTTTTACGTAACTCTGCATTTTCTTTTAATAATTTTATCTCTATCTCTTCTGACATTTTAAGCTCCTTTATTTCCAAAAAATCGCCACGAACAAGTTCGCGGTTCCAACTAACACCCATAAACTTTCCTTTTTTCAAAAAGCTTTAAGAGAGAAAATCAAAAAATCACTGTCCGCCTCTAACACACCTAACATAACTGCTATATTCCTTACGGTAGCTGTCCACATAGCCCTTGCTGAAACTGACTCGCCATGCATAGTCCTTATACTCCTCATACTTAGTAGAAGACCAATAATAGTTAGGGAAAGTGTTTTTTAGTTTATTTTTGTTATTAAATAATTCTTTAAGTGTTTTTTTGTTTGGTAATTTCCAATCATCATATCCAGCTAAAGTTAGATTTTTACAGTAACTTATAGCTCCTTTCCAATATTGTGCTTTTCCAATATGTCTATCAGCACTATAAGCCTTTTTTTCTCTCTCTGTATATTTCTCATCCTGCCACATCAAATCATCAATAACCGTTACATTTTTTGAACTTGAATATCTCTTTGTAAATTTTGTTTTATAAACCATGTTCTCTTTCTCCAAAACAATATCTATACTCTCACTACGACTAAGCTCGATACTCCCCTCTTTTGTCAAATAACCACTTTTCTTTACTTTGATGTTATACGTTCCCTTTTTGAGTTTTATGCCATCGTAATATTTTGGTGTTATATTTGTTATATATACTTTTGCATTGTGTGGAGTTGTGTTTATTGTTAAGCTGAAATGGGTTGGGACTTTTGTGTTAAAATTGTATTTTGATGGTTTTGCCACGGATAAATCCGCGGTTCCATTTGGGAGTGTGAAGAAAAAATCTCCTCTTATTTGGTTGTAAACTCCTGGACTTTGTTTGCCATCTGTTGCATCTTCTACATCTGCACGAGTATTTTTAAATACTTTTTCTATGGTTGCACCTCTCTCTTGAAGATGTTTTACCAAATACTTTGTAAACACTCCATTTTTACCACTTCCACCATCACTAGCAACACTTCCAGCTTCTGTTACATAGGCTATAAACATACCTTTAGCATTTGATATAGGAGCTAAACCATTTTCTCCACCTCTTTCAAAAGGGTTGTTTCTACAAGCGTCTAATATAACTATGTTCAATCTATTTCCAGAATTTTTCATCTTTTTTGTAACGTAATTCAGTGCTAGAGTTTCATACTCCACCTCATCTTTATCGTCCATACTAGAGTTAATCCCTACAAGATAGTTACGCCCATCAACACTCACACCGTGACCTGCGAAATAGTAAAGACCTATCCCACCACGAGCCAACTTATGAGAAAACTTTTTTACTAATTTTTTCATCTCATTTTTTGTAGCATTCTCTTTATAGATTATCTCAAATCCTCTCTTTTTCAAAACCTTTTTCATAAGTCTTGCGTCATTGATAGGGTTTTTAAGTTTTCCTAAATTTGTGTAGTTGTTGTTTCCAACTATAAGAGCAACTCTCTGTTCCTCTTTCATCTGTTTGAGTTTTATTAAACCTCTGTCTGCTTGTGCTATTGTTAGAACCATTAGCAATACTATTAATATCTTCACTTGTATTTTCCTTTATTGTTTTTTAAGGGTGAATCTGTAATAATTCTCTATATAAAAAGGAGATTTTATGTATAGAGAATTTGGAGACGAATAAGTTAGCCTGTTACTTCTGCCTCATCTGATGAGTTGTCAATTTTATCTTCTCTTGTCCATTTTATGGCAAGAGTTTCTAATTCTATAAAAAGTTTTTTATTTCCCCCGTGCTTTTCACTTCTTAAATGTTCTATATAAGAACCAAATACTTTATTAGCTTTCAATAAAGAACCTTTAATTGAATCCTTTAAAACCTTTTCATTAAAAACTTTATTTTTAAGACCCACTGCAAAATATTCAAAATAATTTAAAATTATAAAAATATGGTGTTTGACTTTTTTACCATCATCTGTTAAGGAAGGATTACGTTCATAATTATCATCATTACATAAAGCTTTATGTATCTCTGCAAGAGAATAACTATCCTTTTGTTCCCTATAATTTATACTATTATTCAATGACTTTATAGCACTGGTAAGGGAGTCTCTATTTGACATTAATTCAGTTAATACTAATTGTCTTCTATTCCAATCGTGATTAGCTTTCAACTGCTCTTTTTGTGCATCAAGTGATTCTTTATGCAGTTTATTAGAATTTTCTATCTGTTTACGATTATAATAGATAGACCACACCACTGCACCCATAGAAGTTAATGTTCCAACGATACTAAATCCGATATACCAATTCAGTCTATCCGTCGCAATTTTTAAAACTTCTACCGTTGTATTTGCATCTGCCATAATCAAAATCTCCTCTTACTCATTTTTTCTCTCTTTAATGCACTTACTTTTTCTTTTAACTCTTCAACCCCAATATCCTTAGAAACACTCTCTCCAAAAATAACAGTAACTTTCCGACGACTAAAAAAAGATTTTTTAACTGTT
>JAMOPZ010000126.1 GCA_027064245.1 Campylobacterales bacterium | reverse complement strand
AAAAAAACTAAAAACCAAAAATTCATCATTAAAAATTCTTTCATTTGATGATACCTATGAAAAACATTATTGTGATATTTTATTAAATCACAATATAAGTGCAAATAAAAAAAAATACAAAGATTTAGTACCAAAAAAATGCAAACTTAAATGTGGAGCAAAATATACACTTCTAAGAGATGAGTTTATAAAAGAGAGAAAGAAAAATTATAAACCAAATAAAAGATTTACTTTTTTTATAGCTATGGGAGGAGCCGATACGGCTAATCTTAATATAAAGATATTAAAGATATTAAAAAACTTTAAAAATATCAAAGTAAATCTTGTAACTACAACAGCAAACAAAAATTTACAAGAACTAAAAATATATTGCAAAAATAAAAGCTGGATAAAACTTCATATAAACTCTACAAAAATAGCAAAACTTATAAGAAAATCAAATTTTGCTATAATAACCCCTAGCGTAACACTAAATGAGGTGTTTTATATGAATTTACCATTTATTGCTATAAAAACAGCTTCAAATCAAAACTATATGTATAAGTATTTAAAAAATAATAATTTTAAAGTATTAAAAAATATATCAGGAGTCAAACAATGAAAATAAGTAAGATAGATCTTCAAAAAGAGAGTTCATCAACTAAAAAGTTGATATTATTGATATTTATAGCATATACATTTAGTGTAGCTATTAGATTGATTTGGGTTTATCAGTTTAGTGATTTTGAACAGTTTAAATTCAATGATCAGTTTATGATCAATACAAACGATGGCTACTATTGGGCAGAAGGTGCCAGAGATATATTAGCTAATATTACAGAAAATACCAATGACCTATCTCCAATGAAAAGTGCAGCAAGTACCTTAACAGCATTTATAGCTAGAATACTACCTGTATCTTTTGAGACTATTATATTTTATATGCCTGCTTTTTTTTCTTCACTTTTAGTTATACCTATTATTCTTATAGGCAGAAGTATCGGAAAACTTGAAGTTGGATTTATAGCTGCATTACTAGCTAGTATCACATGGAGCTACTATAATCGTACTATGGTAGGGTACTATGATACAGATCTATTAAATATAGTACTACCCACTTTTTTTCTTTGGTCTTTAATATGGGCTATAAAAATAAAAGAGGATAAATATATACTTTTTACAGCCTTAGATATAGTAGCTTATAGATGGTGGTATCCACAAAGCTACTCTTTAGAGTTTGCATTTTTTGGATTGATACTAGCTTATACTATATATTTAGCAATTAAAGAAAAGTCATTTCAAATTCAACATCTAAAATTCAATATTACCCTTTTAAGTTTTATGATGTTTGCTATGATGGGACTAGATAGCTCAATAAGATTTATAGTAGTTACAGTACTATTTATAGCTTTAAAAATAAAACGAGAATTAGTAGAAAAATATCTATATCATCTATTTAGTTTATCTATAGTTTTATTTATAGCAACAGGTGGTATTGATCCAATTATGGGGCAACTAAAAGGTTATGTATTTAAAGATGCTATAAAAGTAACACAAGATGCACTATCTTTACATTTCTTTTCAGTTATGCAGACCATTAGAGAAGCAGGGCAAATTCCATTTGAAACATTTGCAAATAGAATATCAGGAGATACCATCACCTTTATATTTTCAATTATAGGCTATATTTGGTTAGTTTTAAAACACAGAACATTACTTCTAGGACTCCCTATGATAGGGCTAGGTTTTTTAGCTTTAAGTGGAGGTCTAAGATTTACCATATATGCCATACCAGTTTTAGCTTTAGGTATTGCATTTTTAATTGTAACATTAACAAAATTACTCAATCCAAAATCATCAAAAACCATACATTATACACTAGTTACCATACTAACCATATTGGTACTTTTACCAAATATAAAACATATCATAAACTATAAAGTTCCAACAGTATTTACAAAAGATGAAGTAATAGTATTAGATAAGCTTAAAAAAATAGCTTCAAGAGAAGATTATGTAGTTTCATGGTGGGATTATGGATACCCTATACGATATTATGCAGATGTAAAAACTCTAAGTGATGGTGGTAAACATAGTGGTAGTGTAAATTTTCCAATATCTTTTATATTAACACACCCTCAAAAACAAGCAGCTAAGATGTTAAGACTAGATGTAGAATATACAGAAGAAACTTTTGATATAAATAAGCTAAATCTTGATAAAAACAGATCAAATCAAATAAAAAGGATCAACAACATAGCTCAAATGACACTAGATTATGGGTACAAAGATACAAATAACTTTTTAACTGCATTAAAAACAGATCAGCTACATAAACCTCTTCCTAAAAAAACCAGAGATATATATCTATATCTACCAAATAGAATGTTAGGTATCTACCCTACAGTAAATCTATTTTCAAATATAGATTTAATGACAGGTCTCAAAGGCAAACAACCATTTTTTTACAAATCTGTCAATTACAGAGAAAATAAAAATTTTATAGATCTAGGTCACGGTATAAAAATAGATAAAAAAACAGCTAATTTAATAGTAGGCAATAATAAAATAGCCATAAATCATTTTGCAAAAACATTTTATAATAAAAATAAAAAACTACAAAAACAGATAAAAACAATAAACCCAAGTGCAAGTTTAAATATAATATTTATGTCAGATTACAATCAGTTTTTAATAGTAGAAAATAGTATCTACAACTCTACATATTTTCAACTATTTGTACTAGAAAATTATAATAAAAATCTATTTAAACCAATTATTCTAACACCATTAGCCAAAGTATATAAATTGATCTTATAAGACTTTTTCCCACTCAAAGTTACTGATATTTTTATCTTTAGTATCAAAATCAATACCAATAAGATATATATCTTTATGGTAGTTAAGATATTTTTCGTAGTATTTTTTTTCTTTTATCTGTTGTAGAGCATTTTGTTTATTATCTACTTTAAACTCAATTATATAAATTGCATTATCCA
>JAMOPZ010000125.1 GCA_027064245.1 Campylobacterales bacterium | reverse complement strand
GAGAAACCATAGATATAAAATAATTGAAGACATTCAATATTATAATGTAATAGTCCCCAAAGGATATAAAACTAATGGGGGTAATATTCCAAGATTATTTTGGAGTGTTTTACCACCAAATGATAGTGAAATGTTACCTTTGTATATTATTCACGATTATTTATGTGATTTAGAACAATATAAAAAGGCTGATACATACCTTTATCATTTAGGTTTAGATTTAAAAGTTTCTAAATGGAAATTAAAATTAGTTTATTATGCCATTAGACTTTATCATAAAATTAGATATAATTCATAAAAACGAAAGGAATAAGTATGATTGGTATAGCAAGTATGTTAGCAAGTGCTGGAATGGACTTAGTGTCTAAGTTTATAGATACAGGCAAAGATAAGGCAGTTGAAGTTTTAAAAGAAAAAACAGGTATTGATTTATCTAAAAAAGATAGATTATCTCAAAGTGAGATTTTAAAACTAAAAGAATTTGAAAATAAAAACAAAGAATTCTTACTTAAACAAATTGAGTTAGCAAATGCTGACAGAGATAGTGCAAGAAAAATGAATATAGAATTATCAAAAAGTGATAGTTGGTTAGTAAAAAATACAGGTTCAATATTAGCTTTATTTGTTACTTTATCTACATTTATATTATTCGGCTTATTACTAAATGGTAATCTAACAATAGATAATCCAAATGTAGCTTTAATTGCTGGTTTTGTAGGTGGATATGTTACTACTATATTATCTTTTTATTTTGGTTCATCTAAAACAGAAGCAGATAATAAAAGGTTAAAAAAATGAATTGGGGTATAATGGAATGGTCAGCCTTAGTTGGAATAGGAATTACTATTCTTGGTTCAGGTTTAGCAAGTTATTTAGGAGTTGTTAGAAATGGTATAAATACTCGTAAAGATATAGATAATGGGTTTGAAAAGTTAAGAGAATTTGAAACGAATACTCAAACTGAAATTAAAGAAATAAAACAGAGATTAGGTAATAAAGCAATTAAAATAGAAGAACTTGAAAAAATGCTTTATGAATATCTTAAAAAAGCAGAAGCTGAAATTGTTTATTGTAAAAAAGAAACTATGCAACCTATTGTAGATAATGTAATTAAAAATCAAGAGTTATTATATGCAGATTTAAAAGAATTTAGAACTGAAATAAAAGGTTCTATTTCAGATATTGTAAAAGGTTTGAATAAACATGTAGATGAAGATAGAAATTTTCAAAGAGAACTTATAGACAAATTAACAAAGGTATCTAAATGAGTAAATACAAGTTAGGTAAAACGAGTTTAAAAAGATTAACAGGAGTTGATAAAAGATTAGTTGAAATAGTTAAAAAAGCTATTGAGGAAACTAATCAAGATTTTAGTGTGGTGGAAGGACTAAGAAGTGCTGAAAGGCAAAATGAATTATTCAAAAAAGGATATACCGAAATAGATGGATATACTTTAAAATCATCCCATCAATTAGGCTTAGCTATTGATATAGCACCTTATAAAAATGGCAAATTACTATGGGATTTTAAAGGTAATGAAGCTGAATGGTTAGAAATTGGTAGGGCTATGCTTAGAAGTGCGAGAATTTTAGGATATAATTTAGAATGGGGAATTACTTATAATTTACCGAAAGGTATAGATTTACCACATTTTCAATTAAAATAATATAAAGTTTTTAATAAATGTTTATTTTGGAGATTTTTTATTTATCAATGGGGATACAATAACAATTATTGATAATTCTATACAAAAAAGTTGTATAATTAACACCAAGATAAACAAAGATTTTTTTTATAAACGATAAAATAAATAAAGAATTTTTTATAAGTAACAAAATTGAAAAAGAATTTGGAATAAAAATAGACTTAAATTCTTTACATAAGAATACTAAACTATAACAACCTATCAATTCACAAAAGGTTTTAATATAAAATATAAGACCAATATACCAACGAGTGATATAGCAAAGGTTGATTTATTTATAAAAACTCCAAAAGGTAATGTTTTACAAAGAGAATTAGCACTTATAAACGAAACTGATTTAGTTGTAAAAAAAACATTAGAATAAAGGTAAAAAATGATAGCAAAAGAACTATATGGACATATAACTCAAAGAATTATAGGAGATACAAACTCAAAAGATGGCGAATTATATATAACAAAGGCTTATTTTTATAATGCTAATGATGATGAAGCAGTTACTGATGATATAGATGACTTAGACGAAGATAAAACTACAAAATTTACAAAAGATGATGACCAATTATCTACAACTATCGAGAGTGATACTTCTATTGCTGTGGTTGTTAAAGATAGCTTAGATGATGATATAGACTATAATAGGATTTATTACACAAACAATAACGATAAAATTTTATTCGTTGTAGATATAGAAAAAGTTACTGCAAGTGAAATTTTAGAAGAGATAATAATTCAATTAGATGATATAGAAACTATCGTAAATTAAGGTAATAATATGATAATAAAAAAGGGATATAGTTTTGTGAATAAAATAATTATAGATAGCAATTTAAAGGAGTATGATAATAATTTATATATAAAATATGCTATCTTACATAATTCCGAAAATTTACATCCGGTTAAGAAAATAAGTGAATTATGGGGAGATTATAAAAAAATAAAAATAAAGGCACATTATTATAGTGATAATGCTCTAATGTTTAGAATTTATAAGGAATTAGACGAAGAGTTTAGTTTTGATACAATTTATTTAACAAACAAAGATGAGAATTTTCTATTTGTAATAAAATACGATGAGGTTGTAACACAAAAAACTATTATTCAAGACGGAGTTATCTTTTTAGATAAGAAAATAGAAATAATTTAAAGGTAAAAGAATGAGTATTAAGGTATATAATCAAGACTTTTTAGTAACAAATTTATATTTACAACATAATCACGATACAAGTTTATTAACCTTAGCAAGGAATATAAATAACGATTTAAAAGAGATTGTAAA
>JAMOPZ010000124.1 GCA_027064245.1 Campylobacterales bacterium | reverse complement strand
TAAAAGCTTGTATTATTTTATCTATAGAAGTAAAAATCTCAGGGCTAACCATAGATATCTCATCTATAATTAAAACTTTTAGTTTACTAAATCTTGTTTGTAAATATTTTTTATCAAGTAAATTTTCAATAAAATATTCATCAATATTATCTCTTATTCCTAATGCAAAATATGAATGTATAGTTTGACCATTTAGATGAGATGCTGCAATTCCAGTGGGAGCTACAATAGTGGGATATATTTTTCTTGATTTAAGATATAAAATATATTCATGCAGAACATGAGTTTTTCCAGTACCTGCACTTCCTGTTAAAAATACACTTTTACCAGATTTTAAAATTTTTAGAGTTATTTGTTGCATATGTCATTATATTCATTTCTATTCAAAATGTCAATAAGATTTCAGCAATTCTAACTTTAACTTCCATATATAAATCATTATAAAGTGTAATAAATCAGTTTAGTATTAAAATTTATTGAAGATACTTTTCTATTTTATGTTACAATTAGAAAAAAGTAGGATTATAAAATATGAATGGTAAACAAAGAATCAATATAAAGCAAGGCTTAAAAGTAAATATAGTTTTAAAAAAAGATCAAAGAAGTGGAAAACTTACAAGTGGAATAGTAAAAGATATACTTACAAACTCTGCTTCACATCCTCATGGTATAAAAGTACGATTGGTTAATGGTGATGTTGGTAGAGTACAGGAAATATTATAAAAATGGATAAGTTAATAAATATTATAAAATCAAAAACTAATTTAAATGAAAATTCTATAAAAAATATTATAAATTTATTAAATGATGGTTCTACTATTGCATTTATTGCTCGTTATAGAAAAGATATGACAGGAAATGCTACAGATGAAATGTTGCTTAAATTTCAAGAGATATACGAATATACTCAAAAATTACTTAAAAGAAAAGATGAAATATTAACTATATTAAAAGAGAAAAATCAATTAAATAGTAAAATAGAATTATTATTAGAAAATGCAACAAAACTACAAACTCTTGAAGATATCTACGAACCATATAAAGGTGTGAAAAATTCAAGAGCAGATTGGGCATTTGAAAATAATCTTGAGCCATTAGCTAATATAATATCTACAGTAAAATATACAAAAGATGAGATAGATAAAAAAGCTAAACAGTTTTTAAATAATAATATTAAAACTACAAAAGATGCCATTTCTGGCGCTAAAGATATCATAGCATTAAGGTATGCACAAGATATAAAAACAAAAGATATCTTAAGAAAAAATCTTCAAAACTATGGATTACTAACCACTAAAAAAACAAAAACTTTTGATGAAAATGGTCAGTATAAAAACTTAGCAAATATTTCAGAAAAAGTAAAATGGATAAAATCTCATAAAATATTAGCTATATTTAGAGCAGTAAATGAGAAACAAATATCTATAAAAATAGAAGTAGATGAGGAGTATCTAATAGATGGTATAAAAAAATTTAAAATACCATCTTATGGATCTAGCTCTAAAGAGTATCTTCTTGAAGCTTATATTGATGGGTTTAAAAGATTACTGTTGCCATCACTTAAAAGAGAACTATTAGCACAATTAAAGAAAAAAGCTAGTGATGATGCTATAGAACTTTTTGGTAAAAATCTAAAAGAACTTCTACTTACACCACCACTTATAAACCAAGTTATTTTAGGGCTTGATCCAGGATATAAAACTGGATGTAAATTGGCAATCATTGATAAAGATGGACATTATATTGACAGTGATGTGATATATTTACTTACTCAAAATCAAATCAAATCATCAAATAAAATAGTATTAAATTTGATAAAAAAATACAATGTTACAGCAGTAGCAATAGGAAATGGTACTGCATCAAAAGAGGCAGCAAGTTTTATATCTGCTCTTATAAAATCAAATAATTTAGATATAAAGTATGCAGTAGTAAGTGAAATTGGAGCTTCTGTATATTCAGCTTCTAAAATTGCTATGAAGGAGTATCCAAAACTTGATGTAACAATAAGGGGTGCTATATCAATAGCTAGTAGATTAAGAGATCCTATGGCGGAGCTTGTAAAAATAGATCCAAAGTCACTTGGAATTGGTCAATATCAGCACGATGTAAATCAAAAAGATCTAGCAAGTAAACTTACAAATGTAACTTTTAATCTTGTAAATCGTGTAGGTGTTGATATTAATTCTGCATCATACAAGCTATTATCTTATGTTTCTGGTATTAGTGAAAAATTGGCACAAAACATAGTAGCTTATAGAGATAGTATCAAAGAGTTTAAACAAAAAGAACAACTTTTAAAAGTAAAAGGTGTTGGTCAAAAATCTTATGAACAAAGTGTTGGATTTATACGAATTAAAAATGGCAAATCATATCTTGATAATAGTGGTATCCACCCTGAAAGCTATAATATTGCAAAATTTATAAAAGATAATTACGAGTTAGATAAGATAGATAATAATATTTTAAAAGATATAGGATCTAAATTTAATTGTGGTATTGAAAGTTTAAAAGATATACTACAAGAGTTAAAAAAGCCAGGTTATGATATAAGAGAGGAGTTGGAGCAAATATCATTTTGTGAGGATATAAAAGATATTGACCAGCTTAAAATAGGTGATATGGTAAATGGAGTAGTACGAAATATAACTGATTTTGGTGCATTTATAGATATAGGTCTTAAAAATGATGCTATGCTTCATATATCAGAATATAGTTACAAAAGGATAAATCATCTAATGGATGTATTATCGATAAATCAACAATTAAAAAACTTAAAAATAATAAGAATAGATCTTGAAAAAGGTCAAATTGGGGTTAGTTTAAAATATATACCATAGTAGCCTTTATTTGTCAGAGTGTTATAATTTTACTCAACTTTCGCACATAAAATCTAACTGATTCTTAACAGTAACCCTTAAACTGCTGATAAGTTGAGCTAAAAATATATTAACTTCTTCATTATTTTTAGTAGTTTCAATTTTATGTGA
>JAMOPZ010000123.1 GCA_027064245.1 Campylobacterales bacterium | reverse complement strand
TAAATATGGTAAGACTACTATACCAGAACTTCCAAAACAACAATCTTTAAATAATTCAGTTGAACACTTTAAAGAGTGTATAGAACAAAACAAAGACCCAATTACATCAAAACAATCAATAATCAATGTAATCAAAGCATTAGAGATAATATCAAAGGTATAAAAGATGATAAAATTTTTAGATTTAAAAAAACAATATGAAAATATAAAAGATGAGATAAATTTAGCAATACAAAATGTGATAAATGATACAGCATTTGTAGGTGGGAAGTATCTTGAAAAATTTGAGAATAACTTTGCTACTTATTGCGATACAAAATATTGCATAGGTGTAGGAAATGGTACAGATGCACTTCAAATTGCTCTTTGGAGCTTAGATTTACCAAAAAATTCTGAAGTGATAGTTCCTGCAAACTCTTTTATAGCTACAAGTGAAGCAGTAACTTTAAATGGTTTAAAAATAGTATTCGCTGATTGTAAAGAGGATTATACAATTTGTCCAAAAAGTATAAAAAGTCTGATTACAAAAAATACATCTTGTATAATACCAGTGCATCTATATGGTCAACCTTGCGATATGCAAGAGATTATGGGTATTGCAAAAGAGTATGATTTAAAAGTGATAGAAGACTCTGCTCAAGCTCATGGTGCAACTTATAAGGGTCAGAAAATTGGTTCTTTTGGTGATCTTGCAACTTTTAGTTTTTATCCTGGAAAAAACTTAGGAGCCTATGGAGATGGTGGAGCAATAGTTACAAACAATCAAGAACTAGAACAAAAGTGTCGTATGTATGCCAATCATGGAAGAAGTAGTAAGTTTGCTCATGAAGTAGAAGGGTTAAATAGTAGATTAGATGGTATTCAAGCTGCTATTTTAAATGTAAAATTAAATTATCTTGATTTATGGATAAAAAGAAGAAATGAGATAGCAAACTACTATTTGGAAAATATTACAAATAAAGATATAATTTTACCAACTATAAAAAGTGATATTACTCATGTTTATCATCTATTTGTAATAAGAGTAAAAAATCGAGATGAACTAAAACAATATCTACAAGACAATGGTATTCAAAGTGGTATTCATTATCCTGTAGCACTTCCAAAACTAGAAGCCTATAATTATCATACTCAAAATTGTAATGATTTTTTCTCTTGTAAAGTTGATAGTGAATTATTATCTTTACCTATAGGAGAACATCTTGAAAATGATGAAATAGAAAAAGTTGTTAGTTTTATTAATAAATATTCACTGTAATAATTTTTAAGATAATCAATAATTTAGATAAATTATTATATAATGCAAAATAGAAATATTATTTAGGTGTGATATACTATATAATAAGATGATTTTAAAAGAGAGCAAAATAAAAGCATTATGAAAAAAGCAATCATTACAGGAATTACGGGTCAAGATGGTGCATACTTAGCACAATTTTTATTAACTAAAGGTTATGAAGTATATGGAACTTATAGAAGAACATCATCGGTAAATTTTTGGCGTATAGAGGAGCTAGAAATTGATAAAAATCCAAATTTACATTTAATAGAATATGATTTAACAGATCAAGCAAATAGTGTAAGAATGGTAAGATCCATAAAACCAGATGAGATTTATAATTTAGCAGCTCAAAGTTTTGTTGGAGTGTCATTTGATCAACCAATAGCAACTACACATATTACAGGACTTGGTTGTTTACACCTATTAGAAGCTATACGCATAGTAGATCCAACTATTAAGTTTTATCAAGCAAGTACTTCAGAGATGTTTGGTAAAGCACAAGAGATACCTCAAAAAGAGACAACTCCATTTTATCCAAGAAGTCCTTATGGAGTAGCCAAACTTTATGCACACTGGATGGTTATAAACTATAGAGAATCTTATAATATTTTTGCGATTAGTGGGATACTTTTTAACCATGAATCACCATTAAGGGGAAAAGAGTTTGTAACAAGAAAAATAACAGATGCAGTTGCTAAAATAAAATTAGGATTACAAGATTATTTAGAACTTGGAAATATGGATGCAAAACGAGATTGGGGATATGCAAAAGATTATGTAGAAGGTATGTATCTTATGCTTCAAGCTAAAAAACCAGAAACATATGTTTTAGCTACAAATAGAACCCAAACAGTACGAGATTTTGTAACTATGGCATTTAAAGGTGCTCAAATAGAACTAGAATTTAAAGGAACTGGTCAAGATGAAGTAGCTATCGATAAATCTACAAAAAAAATAGTAGTAAAAGTAAATCCAAAATTTTACCGTCCAGCAGAAGTAGAATTACTTATAGGAGATCCTCAAAAAGCAAAAGATCTATTAGGTTGGGAACCAAAATCTACTTTAGAAGAGTTATGTGCTATGATGGTAAAAGAGGATTTAAGAAGAAATAAATTAGGATATAGTTTTTAGTATATGAAAGATAAAATAATATTAGCTTTTTCTTGGGCATTAAGGGATTTTAGACAACGATATGTAGGTACAAATTTAGGTCAGATTTGGTATATATTATCTCCTGTTATAACTATATTTATATACACTATTATTTTTTCAGATTTTATGAAAATGAAAATGAATATTATAGATAACTCTTATGCATATAGTATATATATAGTTCCTGGGTTATTATCTTGGATCTCTTTTAGTACTATTATTACAAGATTAACTAACTCTTTTGAAGAAAAAGCAAATTTAATCAAAAAAATTAGTGTTCCTATGTATATTTTTCAATTTGCTACATTTTTAACTGAATTATTATTGTTTTTTATCTCAATTTCACTTAGCTTAATATTTTTATTTTTAGTAGGTCAGCCTATTACTATGAGTTTTTTATGGATTATACCTATTATGTTGTTACAAACTATTTTTGCATTTTCATTAGGGGTAATATTATCTTTGTTTACACCTTTTTTTAAAGATTTAAAAGAAGCAGTTCCTATTATAATACAACTTTGGTTTTGGGCAACTCCTATTATATATTTAAAACAGATGATTGCTTCAAAATACCCAGCACTTTTAATATATAA
>JAMOPZ010000122.1 GCA_027064245.1 Campylobacterales bacterium | reverse complement strand
GGATTTCTAATAATTATAAGATACAAATAATCAAGGAGATATAGCTGAAGAGTTTTTTTATAATTCATTAGCCGATAAACCAAGTTTAGCAGGTATAAATTATGATTTTATTGATAAAAATGTTACTAGAAGAAAAAACAATATTGAAAATGAATATGATATATTATTAGTTAAATGTAATATTATTACAAAGAAAAGGTGACATAATAGAAACTATTTTACCTACTAAGTAATATTTATTTTTTTACCATAATGACCATTGACCATTTGATTTTTTAACAAAAGGGTATTGATTTTCAAACTCTTCTTTTGAAAATGAAAATTTAAAATTATCAATATACGATATAATAATTTTATATGATTTTGTTAATTGTTGAAATTTCTCACTATCTCCTGTTTGTGTATCTGGATGATATTGTTTTGAAAGTTTCAAATATTTTTGTTTTATTTGTGTTTTTGTTTCAAGACCTATTAATCCCAATATTTCTGTTGCTTCTACAAGATCATCATAGGTAAATTTCATTTTATAAACCTATCATCTGACCTTTTTAAAGAGACATCATCGCTACTTGATCTCATCCAACCTGATTTTGTAGGTGTATCTATTTTATCAAAATTTTCAATATATGGTTTTATATCAAGAAGTGGTGTTCCATCTAATATATCAATACCTTTGATTGTAACAATATTATTCTCTACACTTACAAGTTCCACTACAGATAATCCTATACTATTTGGATGCATAGGCGTTCTTGTAGAAAATACACCTCTTGAAGTATTTGTAAGGTCATTAAAAGGTACTACACTTAAGCTTGTTTTTTTAATTTTATGAAAATAATATATTAAATAAACATGGCTAAAACCATCAAGATCTTTTAAACCTTCTTGATACTTTTCTTTAAATTCAATTGTTGCATAAGTATCTTTTGCACCTTTTGGTTGAACTGGCATATTTTCTAAATTACAAAATGGAGATTTAACTGTAGCTATTTGTTGTAATTCTATTTTCATCTTATTAACCTTTAAAATATATTAGACTGAATTATAATAAATATAACTTAATATTAACTTTATAAAATAACCAATTATTAAATCTTAAATTACAACTTGACTTTTTAGCTTTATATATGGTATTATCTTATTATAAAATTCAATAGGATTATATTATATGTCAAATATTATTTCAAGTAGTAGTACACGGATAAAAACAGGATTAGCACTTATTGTTTTTGTACTTTTTATAGGATATGTTAATTCATTTTTTTTAACTTGGTTATTTTTAGGTTTTTTAATGATCGTAGCATTAAAAGAGTCTATTAGATTATTTAAAATTAACACTGATATTATATATTTTAGTTCAATAATTATATGGATTTTAGCTTATTTTTATCCAAAACCTGAAGATCTTGTCTTTTTACTTGCTATTATTTTTGGATCTGTTTTAGCATATACTCAAAATATAAATAAAAATATTTTTATACTTCTTTTATATCCACTAACTTCATTTTTATTTATTTTTTCACTGTATATTTCTTATGGTATGAGATCTTTATTATGGCTTTTAGTTATAGTAGCTGGTGCTGATATTGGTGCATATTTTACTGGTAAAACACTAGGTAAAACACCTTTTTGTAAAACTAGCCCAAATAAAACATTAGAAGGTGTAGCAGGTGGTGTTATTATTGCTGCTATATTTGGTATAACTTTTATGATAGAAAATTTAAATTTTATTCAAGGTTTTTTTATATCACTTTTAGTAGCATTGTCTTCTGTTTTTGGTGATCTTTTTGAGAGTTATTTAAAACGATCAGCAAATGTAAAAGATAGTGGAAAGCTATTACCTGGTCACGGTGGTATATTAGATAGAACAGATGGGTATCTTTTTGGTGGTATTATTATGTTAATATTACTTAGATTTACAGGTATTTAAAAATGATAATACTAGGTTCTACAGGTTCTATAGGAGTAAATACTCTTTATATAGCAAAAAAATATTCTCTTGATATAGAAGTAATAGTAGCTGGATACAATATAGAACTATTAAATCAACAACTAAAAGAGTTTGCACCTAGACAAGTAATAATTGCATCAAAAGATGATATACCAAAAGTAAATCACCATAATGTAACATTTGGTGAACAAGCTATTTTAGATGCCATAGAAAATAGCAAATCTAACTTAGTAGTAAATGCATTTGTTGGTTTTTTGGGTTTAAAACCAACACTAAAAGCTATAGAGTGTAAAAAAAAGGTAGCTCTAGCAAATAAAGAGTCTTTAGTGGTTGCTGGAAAATTTATAGATATGAACTATATAACACCTATAGATAGTGAACATTTTGGACTTTGGTATCTATATGATAAAACAAAAAAAATAGATAGTTTAACCATAACTGCAAGTGGTGGTAGCTTTAGAGATACTCCTATAGATAAATTAAAAGATGTTACTATAAAAGAGGCATTAAACCATCCAAACTGGTCAATGGGAAATAAAATAACAATAGATAGTGCAACTATGACAAATAAACTTTTTGAACTACTTGAAGCTAAATGGCTTTTTAATACTGTAAAAATAGATGCTATTATTGAAACAAAATCTATAATTCATGCAATGGTTAATTTTACCGATGGTAGTACAACAGCACATATGGCAAATGTATCTATGAGACTTCCTATATCTTATGCTATTTTAGATAAGGTTGATCAACCTATTTTGAAGCCTATTAATCTTCTTGAAATTGGTTCTTTAGAATTTAAACAAATAGAATCATCAAGATATCCCATATGGGAATTAAAAAATGAACTTCTTAAAAACAATAATTTAGGTGTTGTTTTAAATGCAGCAAATGAGATAGCAGTTGATAAATTTTTGCAAGGTAAGATAGGTTTTTTAGATATTACTAAGATATCTTTAGATGCTATTAATAGGTTTTCTACAATTAAATTACAAAATATAGATGATATATTTAATATAGACAAAGAGATAAGAAATTTTTACAATGCTTAATTTTAAAAATATTTTTTTAATTATTTTACTA
>JAMOPZ010000121.1 GCA_027064245.1 Campylobacterales bacterium | reverse complement strand
TGATGAAAGTTTTTTAAGACAGAATGATTTAGAGACTTTATCTGGTGTTGATAGTGAAATAGCTAGTGATATAGATGAGTTATTTGAAGAAGCAAAAGCAATAGTGCAAAATGAAAAGAAATGTTCTATTAGTTATATACAAAGAAGATTGCAAATAGGATACAACAGAGCTTCACGTATAGTAGAACAGTTGGAAGTAATGGGTATATTATCTGCTCAGAATTCAAAAGGACAAAGAGAGATACTTTAAGAAAAAGAATGATCTAATTTGATTTATTACGTCTATTTCGTATGGATTCTTCTATCTCAGCACTTAATTTGATATCATATTTTTTCATAAATGTTACTTTTAGTTAGGTTTTTGTATTATAGCAAAATAAAAACGTTACTAAAACGTGGTTTATTGTTTGTATAATTATTAATAAGCTTGTATATGTTAATGCAGGCAAATTAATATCAAAGGTTTATTATGAAAGTTAAATTTGTATTAGCAGCTTGTGTAGTTGCACTGCCGTTAGTAAGTGTTGCAGTTACGCTTGAAGAAACTGTTAAAGAGGTATTAAGTACTAACCCTCAAGTTTTAGAGCGTATAAGTTATTTTCGTTCAGTAAAACAAGATGTTGGTATTGCAGAGTCTGGATACTATCCTAAGATTGATATTGTAGCAGGTATCGGAAGAGAAAAAACCAAAAATAGTTCAACTTTATATAAAAGTAAATATCTTGATAGAGAAGAAGTGGGTATTGTTTTAAGTCAAAATGTTTTTGAAGGTTTTGGAACTCAAAATGATGTTAATAAGCAACTATATAGAGTAAGCTCAGCAGCATATAGTGTTATAGAAAAAGCAAATAAAATTTCTTTAGATATGGTAGAAGTTTATACTGAGCTTTTAAAGCAAAAAGGTTTATTAAATGCTGCAGAAGTTAATATTGAAACACATAAAAAAATAAATGCAAAAATTCAAGAGAGAATTGATTCAGGAGTTGGAGCAAATTCTGAGATAGAACAGAGTTCAAGTCGTTTGGCACTTGCTGAGTCTAATTATGTAGTTCAAATGAATAATTATGAAGATGCTGTAAGTAATTTTATTAAAATTTATGGGTCTTTTGTCCATCCAGATGATTTAGAAGAACCAAAACAATTTTCTAATTTACCTACAACAAAGAGTGAAGCTATTGCAGAAGCAAGTAAGTTAAATCCATCTTTAAGAGTACAAAGAGCAAATATAAAAGTAGCAAAAAGTAATTATAATATAACAAAAAAAGAGTTTTACCCAAGATTTGATATAGAAGCTAGACAAGATTGGAATCGTAATATAGGTGGAGTCAATGGTAGAGATGATTCAGCTTCAATAATGTTAAAGCTGAGATACAATCTTTATAATGGTAACGCAGATATGGCAAATAAGCAAAAAAGTATTAGTGCTATGCATCAAGAATTGAGGTCTTTAGAGGATCTTCAAAGAAGAGTAGAAGAGAGTATTAGATTATCATGGATGGCATATACAACTTTAGAAAAACAAATAGGTTACCTAGAAAAACATAAAGAATTAACTGCAAAGACACTTACTTCATATACAGAAGAGTTCAATTTAGGACGAAGAACATTATTGGATATATTGGATACAGAAGAAGAGATGTATTCTGCTGAACGAGAGTTATCTGTTGCAAAATATGATTATATATTGGCACAGTATAGGATAGCAGAGAGTATAGGAGTATTATCATCAAATATGGATTCTACTTTTGTAAATATAGTAGGCTTAGGGGATGATACAAATTCAAAAGCAGCGATAGTTGATAATATATCAAAAGATGAGTCAAAATAGTATATGCGAGATACTCTACATGTAGACCCTTTGTTGCAGTGTTTGGTTATAATAACAAAATTAAATAATAAACCTTTTACCGCTGAGTCTCTTATTGAGGGGCTACCAACAGAAAAAGGAGAAGCTGCTCCAGAGCTTTTTTCATTGGAAAAACCAAAGTCTGGTTTTTCCAGAGCTGCTAAAAGAGCAGGCTTCTCTTCAAAATTGGTAAAAAGAGAGATTAAAGAAATATCAGCACTTGTTTTACCTTGTATTTTATTGTTAAAAGATAATAAAGCTTGTATTCTTGATGAATTTGATGTTAGAAAAAAACATGCAAAAATAATCCTTCCAGATTATGAAGAGGGTGAGATATGGGTAAAAGTAGAAGAACTCAATGAAGAGTACTTAGGTCATGCTTTTTATCTTAAAAAAGAGTACAGACATGAAGAAAAAGAAGATTTTGTTTTAGACAATTCAAAATCCCATTGGTTTTGGGGTACTTTGTGGAAATCAAAAAAAATTTATACGGATGTTATATTTGCTTCACTAGTTATAAATATTTTTGTATTAGCTAGTCCTTTGTTTACAATGAATGTTTATGATAGAGTTGTTCCAAACAATGCTACAGATACACTTTGGGTTTTGGCTATAGGTGTTGCTGTTATATATATTCTCGATACAATTTTAAAATTTATTAGGTCATATTTTTTAGAAGTTGCTGGTAAAAAGAGTGATATTATTATGTCTTCTATTATATTTGAGAGAGTAATGGGACTTAATATGGCAGTACGCCCAAAATCTGTAGGCTCGTTTGCAAATAATCTTAAGGAATTTGAGAGTATAAGAGGTTTTTTTACTTCAACAACTGTAGCAACGATTATAGACTTACCTTTTGTATTTATATTTTTATTTGTTATAAAACTTATTGCTGGTCAAATTGTTTGGGTTCCTATAGGAATTATGGTGGCAATTTTGATATATACTTTATTTGTAAAAGGACCATTAAATAGAAGTATAGAGAGTTCATATGCAGCAGCAGCACATAAAAATTCTGTTCTTATAGAATCACTGAGTAATATAGAAACTATAAAAACTATGGGAGCTAGTGGAAGTGCACAGTATCAATGGGAAGAGGCAAGTGGTGAGATAGCAAATAGAGGTTTAAAAACTAGGATTTTATCTAATTCTGTCTCTACTATGACAGCTTTTTTTATTCAGCTTAATTCTGTTGC
>JAMOPZ010000120.1 GCA_027064245.1 Campylobacterales bacterium | reverse complement strand
CACAATAAGAATTTAATATACCTTTTTCATCAAATACTTTTATAAATTCCAAATTATGTCGCTTTCCTACTTCATAATCGTTTTGATCATGAGCAGGAGTTACTTTAACTACCCCTGTTCCAAACTCCATATCTACATGCTCATCTGTGATAATTTTAATTTTTCTGTTTGTTAATGGTAACAATACCTCTTTTCCTACAAGATCTGTATATCTTTCATCATTAGGGTGAACCATAATAGCAGTATCCCCAAAGTATGTTTCTGGTCTAGTTGTAGCAACTTCTATTTCACCACTACCATCTGCAAACTTATATACCATATGATAAAAAGCTCCTTTTACCTCTTCATGTTCTACTTCAATATCACTTAAAGCTCCATCATGTGTACACCAATTTACCATATAGTTATTTTGTGTAATTTTACCTTCATTGTATAAAGATACAAAAGCCTCTTTTACAGCTTCGTGAAGTCCACTATCAAGGGTAAATCTCTCTCTTTTCCAAGCTGGAGTAACACCTAATTTTCTCATTTGATGTACTATATTTCCACCTGAAGTTTCTTTTTGTAACCAAGCTCGTTTTAAAAACTCATCCCTACCTATCTCTTCTTTTGTAGTACCTTCGCTTAATAGTTGTTTTTCTACTACATTTTGAGTTGCAATTCCAGCATGATCAGTACCTGGTTGCCATAAAGTTTTAAAACCATCCATTCTTTTATAACGAGTGATAATATCTTGTAGTGTAAATGTAAGCGCATGACCTATATGTAAAGATCCTGTTACATTAGGAGGTGGCATCATAATAGCAAAAGTTTTTATCTTACCATTTTCATCTTTTTCTTGAATATCTTTGTTTCCGTCACACTCAAAGTATCCTCTATCTTCACATAGTTTATAATACCTATCTTCTACATTTTTTGGATTATATTTATTGCTCATAATCTTCCTTAAATTATCTTTTTATGTGATTATACCAAAAAATTAGTTATAATTTAATCAAATAAAGATAAAATTTTTATATCACACAAGTTGGATTTGCATGGAGAGTTAAAGTTGCTACAGTTCCGTTTGTGCCATCTGTCCTATTTTTTAAACTTATTGTACCTCCTAGCGTGTCAACTGCACTTTTTGCTAAAAAAAGTCCAAGACCAGCACCTGACTTATCTCCTACTCTTTTAAATGGGGCAAAAAGATCTATAGACTCATCTATACCAGGACCTTCATCTATAACACTTATAGTAATCGTACTATTATTTGCTATTACTTTGATTTGTATATGTTTATTATTTGGAGTAAATTTTATACCATTTTGTACAAAATTTTGTATAATTTGAGTTAAAAGTGTAGGCTGTAACAATAAAATAAATTTATCTATATTTGTATCAAAAGATAATAATATATCTTTCTCTTTTGCTAAAAGTTTAAAATTCTCAACTTTTACTTTTAAATATTGAATAATATCTAATTCAACTGGCTTTTCAAACTGAGCCCCCTCTTGTCTTCCCATATCTAAAATTGATGTTATCATATTGTTCATACCATCTATCTCATTTATATGTAATTTTAAAACATCTATATATCTTTGAGGTTCTCGCTGTCGCGCTAGTGTTACTTGAGCTTTTAATTTCATAACTGCCAATGGAGTTTTAAGTTCATGTGCTGTTCCTATAAAAAGCTCTTTTTGGTATTTTACATATCCCTCAATTCTCGTTGTTAAAGTATTTATTGATGATGCTAAAGGTACAAACTCTATAGGAAGTTTTTTTGTTTCTATTTTTGTTAAAGAATTTTCATTCATATTTGTCAATTTTTGAGTTATTTTAATAATGGGACTTAATAATGTTTTAGACATAGCTAAAGCATAAAGAATAATCATAATAAACCCACCTATGCCTAAAACAACTAAATTTCCAAAAATTTTATTTAACATTTTATGAGATGTATTGATATTTTTTGTAATTTTTACATACTCTTGTGTACCATCATCTAACGGATAAAGTAGTTGCATATAATTGTTATTATTTTTAAAATATTTTAAAAACGATATTGGTAAATTATTTTGTAAAGTGATAATATCAATTTTTGTATCTTCATCAAGTAAAATTCTATATTCATCTTGAGTAGAAGTCACTTCTGCCCTTGCTTTTTTAATAGTTTTTGCATCTTGTAGAAGTTTTTTGGAAATATCTTCGTATATTGTAGCTTTTGTAAAGCCATAAAACATAAAAGATAAAACTACTATAAAAAAAGAAGTAGCATATATAAGTTTTTTTGCAAATTGCTTATATATGCTTTTTGAGTTCATCTTATTTTACTTTGTTTCTTCTTTTGGAGGATAACAAAATCTATACCCTCTTCTTCTTATAGTTTCTATTGTATTTATTTTAAGAGGTTTATCCATTTTTTGTCTTATTTGATTGATCGCAACCTCTATTACATTTGGAGTTACAAGCTCTGGTTCTTCCCAAATAGCATCAAGAAGTTGTTCTTTTGATACAATTTGATCTCTATGTCTAGCTAAGTGAGTTAAAACTTCAAAAGGCTTACCTTTTAACTCTATTTCTACACCATCATATGTGATCTTTTCTTCATCTGGATTAATTGCAAGATTTTCTACATTTATTATATTTGTACCACCAAATCTAAGTCTACACTCAATTCTAGCTAATAAAATATCAAAATCAAATGGTTTCTTAATATAATCATCAGCTCCTGTTTTTAGAGCTTTGATCTCACTTTCTTTATCATCTCTTGCACTTACAATCATAACTGAAGTTCTTCCACTTCTATTTTTTATAATTTTTGTAAGTTCTATCCCATCACCATCTGGTAACATCCAATCTGTTAAAACTAAATCATAATTTCTTATCTCTATAAAATATTCTGCATCTTTAAAATTTTCTGCTATATCAACTTGATACCCAAAATCTTGTAATCCCTCTTGAAGTGTCTTATTTAATGTGCTTTCATCTTCTACTATTAGTATTCTCATATATTATCCTATCCTTTGAAACTAGTTTTTTAAACTTTGTTTAAGTTTATTTTTTTTAAGA
>JAMOPZ010000119.1 GCA_027064245.1 Campylobacterales bacterium | reverse complement strand
GCTTGGTCTATCAACTCTAATCTACCTAATTGCATATCATACTCCTTATGTTATAATTTACAGCAATTATAACATAATTAATATTATATTTTACAACTCTTGCAAATATTTATCAAAATTTAATAACTTAAAGTCTATTAATTTACCTTTTAATTTATATTTAAAATATTGAGAGGCACTATCTATTTTTAAATTTTGTATCAATTTAATACCTGCAAAAAAAGCAGCATCACTATTTTTATATATAAATTCTAATTCACTTAAAATAGCATAAGCCAAATCATCTTGCCCCTCTGATAAATAAGCAGCAGTTAAAATATAGTTACTATGTACACTTGTAAGTTCATATTTTTTTTGTAGATAATTCATTATTTTTATAGTTGATTTAGGATAACCTTTATAAAGATCCACTATAGATTTTAGATATAAATAGCTAGGATCCAAACACTCCTCTATAACAAAATTTGTTCTATGAAAAAGTCCTAATGCCCTTAAAACTTTTATATAATAAGATTCTATTACAAAAGAGTTATTTATAAAAAAATTATTATAAACTTTTGGTATACTATCTTGTAATCTTGAGATATACTCAAATTGTGTTTCATTTTCATCTTTAGCAATTAATGAAAGAAGATACACCAAAGGATCTTTAGAATACTCTACAAGTAAAGGCTCATTTTTTTGAATACCATGCTTTTTAATATTATCAAAAAAATACAATGCTCTAAAAAATATAGATTTTTTTCTTTTATTGCTTAAATATCTTTTATCAAGTTTAACAGAAGAGTCTATAAAACTTTTATAAAGATACTTTGCAAGATATCTATATGTACCACTATTTGAAACAATATTATCTATTAATAATTTTTTATCATCTTTGGCAATAGTTTTATTTAATCTTTTTGCTGTAAGTAGTAACATTACAGAATATAACTTATTTCCATGTTCTAAATCATATGCTTTTTTAAAATATCTATATGCATTGTTATAATCAAATATTTGAGCATAAGATAAAGCTAGGTTATAATACTCATAACTTGCTGCATCATACTTAACTTTTACCATATCATGCAGTATCTGTACTCTTCTTACTGAATCTAACTTTACCACTTTTAAAAAATCAGAATTATACTTAATAACAGTATTTAACTCTTCTAAGTTTGATTTATCTCTTAAAATAAAACTTTTTTTCATATTTCTATCTAAGCTATCATACTCTTCAAATATAAACGGAGCAAAATAGTATACAAAATCCAACTTAGTATCAAAATCCAAATTTATAATTTGATCAAAATATTGTTTTGGTGAAAATTTATCTTTATTAAAAAAAAGTTTAAACTTTAATTTTTTATGTGTTTGAAAAAATCTTTTTCTTTTTCCTATTTTTACAAGCTCTTCTTGAAGATTACTTAAATCATTTGCTTTTAAATCCCTATAGGTCTTAAACCATAATACATCATTTTTAGCATCATCACCAGCTACCTCTTCATAAGCTTTATCAAGATAAACTCTAGCTTCTATATAATTTTTTAATTTTAAATATATTAAGGCTTCTTTTAAACTATTTTTTCCATCTAATGTTTTTAGATATTTTAAAGCTTTTTTATATTTTTTAAGTAAAATTAAAGTATCTACAAAAAGAGACTGTTCTTCATATTTTAGATGTTTTGCTTTTGTAGCTACTTTTTCTATATCTTGAATATATTTATAATCATTTGTTATCTTATAAAGATAAAAAGCTGCACTAAAATAAGAAAATTTATCTTCATTTTTTAACTCTTTTATATTATAAATCTGTTTTAAAGCTTTTAAAGCTTTTTGATTATTGCCCAATTTATAGTATGATATACCTATATTTAGTATAGAAGGCACCTTTAATACTTGAACAGAGATATTAAAAAGTTCTATAGCTTTTGTAAACTCTTTTTGTTCCATATATAACACTGCATTATTAAAAACAGCTACAAGTTCTCTTTTTTTGTATATTTTATAAAGATTTTTATGCTTAAATAACACTTGAGGTTGAGACTCTATAATATCTCCACGATTAGCAAAAAGCATAGCTTTAAAAACTATGCTTAAAAATATAATTTTTAATATATATCTAAAAAATTTCATTAATTAACGTACATTTCCTACTGAAGCATAAAGCTCTGTTATTCTATCTTGAAGCTGTTTGTTCCTAGATATCAACTCTGTATTTTCTAGCTTTAACTCCTGATAAGATTCTCTTAGTTTATCAAGATTTTCTTGCGCATCATTGATAGTATCTAAAGAAAATTCAACCTGCTTTTCAAGCTTATTCTTTATCTCTTCAAGATGTTGAATTTTACCTTCTAATATAATTTTTTCCTTTTCAATCCCTCTATATAAAGATTTATAAAGATTCATATTACCGTAAAAATATATTACTAATACACCAAAAACTACTAAAAGTAAAAAATTATTCATCTTTTTAGATACCCTATTTTTTCAACTGAATAAGAGTTGTTAATATCTGATCTGCAGTTGAAATTGATTTTGAGTTTGCCTCAAAAGCTCTTTGAAATACCATCAGATTTACAAGTGATTCACTTAAATCTGCAGTTGAAAGCTCTAGTGTCCCACCTTTTATTAGTGCTGTTTTATCATTGTCTATATTAAATATAGCATTTCCACTTCTATTTGTTGCTTTTAAAAGATTGTTTCCTGCAGGATCTAATCCTCTATTATCTGTAAATCTAGCAACAGCTACTTGCCCCACTGCAAAATCAACACCATCTTGCTTCATAGTAATAAGCCCTGAATTATCTACACTAAACTCACCAAATGCACTATCTGTTAACTCTAGGCTATCAAGACGAAGTTGTATATCATCTTTACTAGAAGTTTGATTTATAGATGTAGTCATAGACATAAACTCTGCTCCAGCCCCCTGTGTTCCACTTTTTAATGGATTTCTAGGGATATCCTTATCTGCTGTAGTATCATCTTTATCTTCATCATTAACCATAATAGAGTTGATCTCTTTATCATTAAATTTATCAGTTGGTTTTATTACTAATTCACCATT
>JAMOPZ010000118.1 GCA_027064245.1 Campylobacterales bacterium | reverse complement strand
TAGGGGTATTTTATACACTTTTAGATGATATAAGAGAACCAAAGCAACATCCGTTGTTAAATAAAACTGCAAAATTACACTTTAAATATGGTACTATCTCTTGGGGTAAAACTATTTTTAAAGAGAAGATAGATACTATTTTTAGTATATTAAAAGTGGTACAAGATGATAATTTACTAAATGTAGAGGATCAAAAGTTAAAAAAAGCTATTTTAAATAGTGTAAAAACAATAGGAAATTTAATCTTTACTATAGAGTTAAAAGATAAACAACCTATAGAAATAAAGCCATTTATAAAAAAATCAGATGATAATATAGAGTTGGATCCTATATTTCAAATAGTATTTTTCGATAGTATAAACAATACAAAAAGGATACTAAAGTATAAATGAGAGCAGGGGTATTTGATAGTGGTATAGGTGGATTAACTGTTGTAAAATCTCTACTAGAAGATAAACTTTTTGAACATATTGTATATTTTGGGGATACTGCAAGAGTACCTTATGGGATAAAAGATAAAAATACTATTATTAGATATTCACTTGAAGCTTTGGAGTTTTTTAAAAACTTTGATCTTGATATTATTATTATAGCTTGTAATAGTGTAAGTGCTTATGCACTAGATGAATTACGAGCAAATACAAATATACCTGTTGTAGGGGTGATCCAATCTGGAGTAAAAGCACTACAAAATAAAAATATACCAAAAAATAGCAATATTTTAGTTATAGGTACAAATGCTACTATAAAATCAAATCAATATCAATTTTTTTTACAAAAACAAGGTTATAAAAATATAATATCTATAGCTACACCACTTTTTGTACCATTAGTTGAAGAGTCTATTTTAGATGGAGATATCTTAGAGGCTACTTTTAGACACTATTTTAAAGATATTAAAAATATAGATGTTGTTATCTTAGGTTGTACACATTTTCCTCTTATTCAAGATAAAATTTCTCTTTTTTTAAATAATGCCAATACAATACATAGTGGAGATGCCATAGTGGAGTATTTAAAATATAATTATAATTGTTATGGAAAATTTAAAGAGACAAAAATAGAATTTTTTGCATCTTCAAATCCATCTAGTTTAAAAAATATAGCAAAAAAGTGGTTGAAAAAAGAGGATATTTAAATATGAATTTACCATCTCCTATATATGTGTGTCAAGAGAGGTTGTTGGAAAATAATTTAAAATTATTAAAAAAGATTCAAGATAGAACTAATGTTAATATACTTTTAGCTTTAAAAGGATTTGCACTGTATTCAACTTTTGATCTTTGTAAAAAGTATCTAAAGGGGTGTTGTGCAAGTGGATTAAATGAAGCTATTTTAGCAAAAGAGTATTTTAGTAGTCAGATACATACATATTCTCCTGCTTTTAAGCCAGATGAGTTTGAACAAATAGCTCAATTATCAAATCATATTATTTTTAATTCATTAAATCAATTTAATATTTATAAAAATAAAATTAAAAAACACAATAGCATAGGTCTTAGAATAAATCCTCAAGTAAGTAGTGTAGAGGTTGATCTATATAATCCTTGTGGTGTATATAGTAGATTAGGTATTAAAATAGATGATTTAAAAGAATTACCAAAAGAGATTGAAGGGCTTCATTTTCATGCACTTTGTGAACAAAATCTAGATGCTTTAAAATTGGTTTTAGATAAATTTGAAAAGGATTTTGGTCATTTTTTTTCACAATTAAAATGGGTAAATTTTGGTGGTGGACATCATATTACAAGAGATGATTATGATGTAGATGGTTTAATAACTCTTTTAAAAAATTTTAGAATAAAATATCCAAATTTAGATATATATTTAGAACCAGGTGAAGCTATAGGGTGGAAAACAGGTTATTTAGAAGCTACAGTTTTAGATATAGTACATAATAAGATAGATATAGCAATACTTGATACAAGCGCAGAAGCTCATATGCCAGATACTTTAGCGATGCCGTATAAAGCAGATATAAAAGGTGCTTCAAAAGATCCATTAGAAAAAAAGCATAAATATCGCTTAGGTGGAAATACTTGTTTAGCTGGAGATATTATGGGAGATTATAGTTTTGATAAACCATTGAAAATAGGTTCTAAAGTTATTTTTGAAGATATGATACATTATACTATGGTAAAAACTACAACTTTTAATGGTATAAATTTACCAAGTATTGGTATACAAAAAGATGATGGTACTATAAAAATAGTACGAAATTATGATTATAAAAGTTATAAAGATCGACTAGGATAGTTAAATAAGACTATTTTTATCTTATTTAAGATATACTTTTAAAAATTAATTTTAAAGGGGTGTATATTATGTCAGTAAATGTAACAAAAGAGGAAATTTTTAAAGCAGTATCAACTGTAAATGATCCAGAAGTTGGATTTAACCTTGTAGAGATGGGGCTTATTTATGATGCTTCATGTGATGAAGAGGGAAATGCAAAAGTTGTAATGACACTATCTACTAGAGCTTGTCCACTACATCAGATGATTGTTCAATGGGTTGAAGAAGCAGTAATACGAGAGATTGATGCGGTTCAAAATATAGAAGTTGAGGTTGTTTGGGAGCCAGCTTGGAATATATCTATGGCATCAGATGATGTAAAAAGACAATTAAGTGGTATGTAGTAGATGAATGTTATATATGGTACGCTGATATTTTTCTTCTATTTTGTAAAATATCCATTGGTTATATTTTTGCCAGTTGCGTACTTATATTTAGGATATCCAAATAATTGGGTTTTGGATATTTTAGCATTTATAAGTGTTTGTTTAATAATAAAAGATTGGTTTTTTCCACATGAAAAGCCACAAAATTGCCAAGGGGTAAAAAAAAGATGAGATATCCAGAGTTTTTTAAAAGAGTTCCAACAATAAAATTACAAGATGAATTAAGTGAATTTTTAGGGACATTTGAAGATGGTATTATAGAATTTAGTTATCTTGATGTTGTAAAATCTGCAGGGCATAGTTGCCCTACAATCGCAGGTGCATATCTTTGTGCTTTAGAGGGATTAAAAGCTTTATATAAAGATGAAATTCCAA
>JAMOPZ010000117.1 GCA_027064245.1 Campylobacterales bacterium | reverse complement strand
TATACTCCAATTCTAATAGGTAGGCTAAGTCTGCATAAAGGGAGCAAGAGTGAAACGGACTTTATGTAAAACTTAAACTGATTTGAGATCTTTAGTTGTAGATATAAAATATCTAAGCGAAGTTAAGGAAACTTTTTTCTCTAATTGTGAGTTGATTATCTTTAAAATATTTGTCTGCATCAATCCCATATCAAGATATTTTTTGATTTCATCCTTAAAAGGGTCGAGAACTCTATTTTTATTTTTAACCCCTTTTGGACGACCAAGTGTTTTTCCACTTGCTCGTGCTGCTGCAAGTCCTTGTTTTGTTCTTTGACTTATTATCTCACGCTCAGTCTGCGCAAAATAGCCATAAATTGCCAAAAGTAAAGACGATAAAGCTTCATTCTTATTTGTTGAAAGCTCAGGTTGATTTGTAAAAATTAGTTTAATACTTGCATTGTTAAATTTTTCTATCAGATTTAAAATCTCTAACATATTTCTACCAAGTCTTGAAAGCTCTGTGCATATAAAAGTATCACCACTTTTTAACTTCTCAAATATTGCATCGAGCAATCTCTTTTTTTGATCTTTTTTAGAAGAGATTTCTAATTCAATAAATTCATCAATAATCATTTTATTATTTTGTGCATATTCTAAAAGTTTATGTTTTTGATTTTCCATCGATTGTTGCTCGGTACTTACTCTGATATAGCCTATAATCATTACATTAACCTTTGATTTTGATATCATCTATAACTATTTTTGAATAGAGATTTAAACTATTATTATCACTACTATTTGATCCAATAAATCCTGCATTTTGCATCTTTTAATATAAAATAGTTAAATTTATATTATTTTAGCAATAATTAGCTTAAACTATCTGACCGTATATATAAATACAAATAAGATAATTTAAGGTTCATTATTTTAAAGGAAAAAGTATGCCAATTATTACAATACTATCAAAAACAGAAGAAAAAAGTCTATATTCGCTAAAAGAACTTAGTTTTAAGGAAAAAGTATGTTTTTTCCAAATACCTACTACTTTATTAGATAAAGTACTTTCATATGAGTTAAATGAAGGAAAAATAGTATTTATTTTAATGTATGGTTATTTTAAAGCATTTCATCAATTTTATGATGTTTCTATGTATGCTCAGTCGGATATGGATTATGTAAGTGCAAAATATAAATTGCCTACTATAAAGCAAATTAATATCACAAAAAGAAGGTTTCAACAGTATAAAAACATCATAAAAGAAAATCTTCAAATCATTAACTACACCAAAGAGATAAAATCCACCCTCCAAAATGAAGCTAATAACCTTGCTAACAACTTTATCCATCGTAAGAAAATATTTTACACACTTGTCAATCTCTCAAAAAAACTAAATATTGAAGTGCCTAGTTACACGGAGCTAACTAGAATCATCCAAGTTGCCTTAAACGCCCAGAAAAAAGATATTTTAGAAAGACTGGAGCCACTACAAGAGAATGAAAAATTAAAATTGCTAGATGAGTTTTTAGAAAAGGAAGAAGCATCTAAACATAAGTATAAGATTGCCTATTATAGGAAGTTAGAACACTCAACAGCAAAAAATCAGATGCTTCTTAGTTTAGGAAAGCTAAATACTATTCAATCTAAATTCAACATCCTAAAAAAAATAATTGGTACTATTGGCATCACTCCTAAAATAGCTCAATACTATGCAAAATGGGTAGAAAAAGGTCAAACTTCACAAATCAATCAAACCAATACGCTTAATCAAAAGTTTACACTTCTTTCATTTGTGTACTACCAATATCTTATCCGTAACGATAATATTATTGATAGATTTATAGCAACAGTACAAAGTGCAAAGAACTCCTCTTTTAGGGCTCAAAAGGATTTTAGTTTTGAGCTTGAACCAAAAAAGAATAAAGTATTACAATCACTCGAAAATGCAAATCTATCAACACTCAATGAGATAGAAATTATTGTAAAAAATGAAAAACTATCAGCAGTTAAAAAAGTTGCTGTCATTGCGTTACTTGTGAAAAATAAGACAAAATCACTTGAAGATATTCTTACAGAGAAGAAAGTATTTGATACTGTTGTCGAGAATAAATATGACTTTATAGAGAAGAAATCTATATCACTTCAAGGTAGGCTCTCAGGTGTTTTAAAAACTATTGAGTTTGATGCACCATCATCCAACGAGAGCATAATTACTGCAATAAAATACTACAGTGAGACTTCAAATATTACTATCAAAGCACCGAAAGAGTTCTTGAGTGATGAAGAGAAAACAGCGGTGTACGATAGTGGTAAATTTAGAGTATCACTTTATAAAGCCTTGCTCTTTTTTCATGTGAGTGATGCCATTAAAAATGGTACACTCAATTTAAAATATTCTTTTAAATATCGTAACTTTGAAGATTATTTGATTGATAAAGATGAGTGGAAAAAGAATAAAGAGAGACTTTTAAAAGTTCATGATTTAGAGGATTTGAAAAATTACAATAGTTTTATTAAACCAGTTAAAATAAAGCTTGAGAATAGTTTTAAACAAACAAATGGGAATATTAAAAAAGGTTTCAATACCTATTTTACTAGCACAGATGACTCATATATTTTAAAGACACCAAAGCTTGATAAGCAAGAGAATAAAGAGTCTATTTCAAAGTATTTTCCATCGAATGAATATATATCTATAATTGATTTATTGCGTTCTATAAATGAGGAGACAGATTTCCTCTCATCATTCCAACATTACAATCAAAGTAAATCAAAAAGCAATCGCAACCTTATTTTAGCTGCATTGCTTGGATATGGTTGTAATCTTTCATTACCTAGAATGGGTAAAATCTCAAAAGGTATTAATGAAAATCAACTCGACAATATAAAGACCTGGTATATGAGCGAAGAAAACACTAATGAAGCAAATGATAAGATAATTGCTTTTATGGATAAACTTGAAATTGTAAAAATGATGAGAGCTAATCAAAATATAAACCATACCTCTAGTGATGGGCAGAAATATAACCTCTCATCATCGATAGATTCTACAAATGCAGGATACTCTTTTAAATA
>JAMOPZ010000116.1 GCA_027064245.1 Campylobacterales bacterium | reverse complement strand
AGAAAAATTTTTAATAGTATAAAAAATGGTATAATAGATGTGCCTTTCTCACCTCATATTATAAATAATAATGAACTTATAACTGTAAGAGATAATAAAAGTAATATCCGTATCTATAAAAAAGGAAAATTGCCATTATCAAATAAATCTATAGAATATGAAAAATCAAAATTAAATCTTGATAACTCTACTACTGTAGTTGATCAGATTATTAAAGATATTGGAGTGATGTTGTAACGGACTTCATAAAAGCCTATAAATATTGGCTTTTATAACTATTATAAAATCAGAGATTAAATCCATTACAAATGGTATTGTGTAGAATTTATTAAAAATGATGCTCTTTACAAGTAAGATTAAATTTTGAGCCGTCTTTTATAGCTTTTGCTATGATATTTAGTTTTATATTGTGTTTATTTGCTATTTTCATAATTTTTTTATAATTTTTTTTATTAAAACTAAAAAGTATCTCATATTCTTCTCCACTACAACCAATATTTTTATCTATTTTATTAAAAAATTTAAAGTTTATATTATTTGCTTTACTTAACCTTTGAAGTTCAAAAAATAATCCATCTGATATATCTAAAGCACTATTTATATAAGGTGCTATTTTATAAAAAAAATCTTGATTTAAAATAGGTTTGATAAATTTACTATTTTTTGATATAGCTTTACCTTTAAAAAGTTTATTTAAATCTTTTTTTACATCTCCTAAACTTCCTGTATAACAAATAAGATCATTTTTTCTTACATTATCTCTTTTGATTGGATTTGTTGATTTTGATATTATGGTTATAGATATAGCTAATTTATCATTTGCTATAGTATCACCACCTATGATAGTAATATTATACTTTTTTGCAGTTTTTTTAAAACCTTTTGATAACTCTTTGATCTGTTTTAAAGTATAGTTTTTTGGAATTGCTATACTTAATAGTGCATATTTTGGTGTTGCATTCATAACTATAGCATCACTTATATTTACAAGCATAGCTTTTGTAGCTATTTGTTTTAGGCTCATCCAAGAGGTTTTAAAATGTACATCTTCAAAAAAAGCATCCATACTATAGATATATTTTCCAACAATTGCTCCATCATCACCTATATATTTATTTTTAAATTGTTTTATAAAATAGTTTTCTTTATTCATAATAATTTATAAAGCCATTTTTAAGATAATGGTAGTTCTATAGTAACTTTTGCACCATTTTCAGTATTATTTATATAAAGTTTACCATCTAAATTTTGAGTAACAATCTTATAACTCATATGCATACCTAAACCTCTTCCTTGATCTTGATGTTTTGTTGTTGTATATGGTTCAAAAATATTTGGTAAAATTTCAGGAGATACTCCCCCTCCATTATCTTCAACAGTTATAAAAATTGTTTTGTTTTCTGTATATAGTGAGATCTCAACCCATCTATCATCTGCATCTTTTGTTGATAATATATCTGTAACATTATTTAAAATATAAGTAAGGACTTTACTAAGCTCTCCTACTGGCATATTTTTTACAATTTGTTCATCTTGAATATATTTTTTAACAACAATATTTCTATCTTCTAAATTAAATCGTTGTATATCTAATGCTTTTTTTATCTCTTCTTGAATAATTATCTCTTTAATCTCCACATTTTCACTTATCATATCTCTAAATGAATCTATAGTTTTTGCTAAAAATTGTGTAGATTCTACTATTGATTTCATTTTTTTAGGAATTTCATTTTGATCTAACATATCAAGTTCATATTCTATTTTTATACTATCAGCATTTGTTGAGATGGCATTTAATGGTTGTCTCCAATGGTGAGATATATTTTTAATAAGATCTGCCATAGCAGACATTTTATTTTGTTCTAAAATTATTTTATCTTTTTCACGATTTTTTTCATACTCTTTTTCAATATTATCAAAAAGTTCTATTATCTCAAGATTTATTGTAAGTCGTGCATAAAACTCTTCAGGAGTATATCCTTTATCTAAGAAATCATTTGCTCCATATTTTAGTAGTGTTGATGTAGTTTTGCTATCACTTTGACTTGATACTACTATAATAGAAAGCTTATTTTTTGAGTATATTTTTCTAGCTTCTCGTATAAGTTCAAGACCATTCATAATAGGCATATTATAATCTGTATACATAAGTTTGATTTGAGGATTTTCTTTTAATACTTTTAAAGCTTCTTGACCATTTTGTGCCATAAGTACATTTAAATTATAATTTTTTAGATAATATGCTATTTTTTGTAAAGCAACTTTTGAGTCATCTACAGCTAATACAGTAATAGATTTATTTTTTAAAATTTGATTTATCTTATTTGTTGCATAGTAAAAAGAGTATAAACCATCTTTAATAATATAATCAACTATAATATTTTTATTGATATTTTTTTCAAGTTCAAGTTGACCAGAAAGTACTATAATAGGTATTTTATATTTAGAAACAAAATCTACAATACTCCCATCTAATGCATCAGGAAGTTGTAAGTCTAATAATGCACAATCAATACAAGAACCATACTCTTTAAGTATAGCTTGTGCATCTTTTTTACTATATCCCACTAAACATTTAGTATTGGGTATCATTTGTGATATATGATGTTCAAATCCTTTTACTATCATTTTACTATCATCAATTATTAAAATATAATTCATTTTTTCTCCTACTTATGTAAAAAATTATAAGATCAAAGTATACAATAAATTTACTTAACTTAGAAATTTAGAAGAATATCTTGAAATACTTTTGCTAAAGTTTGTACCTCTTTTAGTGTTGTTTGTTCATCTACTGCATGAATAGTATCATTAATAACACCAAATTCAACAGTATCTATACCATACTGACCAAAAAATCTAGCATCACTAGTACCCCCTGCGGTACTTAAATTTGGTTCAATAGTACAAATATTTTTTATACTTTGTTGAAGTTTTTTTACAACTTTTGCATCTTTGTTGGTAATAAATGGATATGACCCTTGAGTAAGTTTAAGTGAATAATCTAAATTTTTAAAATGGTTATTAATAAAGTTTTTTATACTAGCTTGATCTGTTTTTGTAGAGTTTCG
>JAMOPZ010000115.1 GCA_027064245.1 Campylobacterales bacterium | reverse complement strand
AAATATGGTTTTAAAAGTTTTTTTAGTAATTTTCCAGCTTGTTCAAGTATGATCTCAAACTCTTTTATTACAGCTGAACGATACATATCATACTCTATTTCATCTTCATCATATTGTGATAAGTATTCAAAGGCTCTAGCCAAAGCTAAATTACATCTTTTTATATATGTTGTATCTAATTGATTCATATTATATATCCTAATTCATCTAACCCTTTTGATATTTTTTTAGGACTATCATACTCAATAGTTTCATAAACTATCTCTTTATAACGATTGATATTAAAATCAAAGTCATTTTCATCTATCTCTTTTATTAGTACAAAAAAGCTATACAAAAGTTATATCCGCAAAATCATCTTTTACCAAACCATTTAATACTATATATGAATTTTCATCTTCATACAATACTAATGTATCTGCACCATCTACATTACCAGTACTTAAAGTGCTACTATCTGATAATAGATGAATTTTATCATTTTTAATATCAAAATCTGTTACTATATCTATACCATCTTGGGATAAATCAAATATAAGAAAATCTTTTCCTTCTCCACTTGTAATAGTATCTGATCCTACACCACCGTATATATAATCATTTCCAGATTTTGCATCTATAATATCATCTCCTGCACCTGCATCTATATAATCATCCCCTAATGTTGTTTGAAAGATTTCAGCATCGTTTGTTCCTAAAACTTCTCGATCAAAACTTTCAAACCAATTATGCCAAATAGTATATGTATTTAGTGCATTAGCATCTCTATATTCTGTTGATTCTAAAAATCCACTTATTACTTTCTCTTTTGAAGAGAAACTATCTAACTCTTGAACCCAATAGTTTAACCCTGCTTCATCTGGCTGTCTATTTAAAATATTTATATACAAACTAGTAACAAAGCTTTTGGTATCCCCTGTATAATCATCTCCATTTTGTAACTCATCTGAATCTAAAAAACCACCTATAATATTATAAAATTCTGCTTCACGAGATAGTTGATCTGCCCAATATTTAAGTCCTGCTTCATCTGGCTGTCTACCTAATAATCCTATATAAAGTAAAGAGATATCTTGTACATCTTTAAAGTCATATGTTGTTGTTTTTAGTGGTGTTAGATCATCATTATTTTCCAATACCCATTTATCTATATTTGCAACTGATGCTGCATCTAAAGCTAATACATTGTTGTATTGAGTAGAAGAATCTGTATCTGATAAAATACCTACAACTATATCTTGATTATTTTCCGATGCAATAATAGCACTTCCTTCTTGTCCTTCTGAAGTATCAAGATCATCTTCAAATAATAATATATTGTCACCTTGTATTTTATCTGGTGTTCCTGATGTTTGTATAAGATAATTTCCATTTGATATATCTTGTGCATAGCCATATGATACTAGTTGTGTATCTGCTGTAGTTGTAATATCATTTAAATACCCGTAGCTACTCCAGCTTGTATAGTATCCTATAGGAGCTGCCAGAGAGATAACACCATAATCATATTGTTCTAAAGATGTATCTACCCACTCTTGTGTTGTAGAAAAATGATCTGCTATTGTGCTACCAAATGGTTTATAGTCATTAAACCTTGATGGAGTCACAATTACACTTGTTGCTAAACCACCATGATCTTGACTATAAAAGTTATGAGCTGATGTTAAAACATCATTCGCATCTATCATAACACCACTACTTACTAATATTGTTCCATCTTCAAAAGTAGATGTAAGTTGAACAAATTCTCCATTATTTTGTGTATAATCTACTAAGACACGATCATCTGTATCAAATATCATATTTAAAAACCTCCAAAAATTAATATAGTATTGATTTTAAAAAATTATAGCATAAATAAGATTAATTATTTTAAACTATAATAAAACTGTTTACTGATATTTTTCCAACTATTTTGTTCTAAAAAAGTTTTAAGTTTATCATTTTTAAATGATGTATTAAGTGATGATTTTATTGTTTCTGTTATTGTTTTTATACTATTGTCTTTTGTTTGTGTTAATATATCTTTTAGGTCATCAAAAATTGGTTCTGAAGTAGTTATAATCTCTTTTTGTGCCAAAAGTGCCATACGCACTGCTGCACTTGAACTTTCTTGAGTATATTTATATAAAAATAATATTTTATCTACTTGAGATAATTTTTGTATAATATGACTTTCTTCCAAATAACTTGTATCTAAGGTGATATATTTTTTTATAGGGGAGTTATTTATCTTTTGTTCTAACTCTTTTTTTAATTGTGTAGATATAGGTGCAGGATGTATAGAAGTAAGTAATAAAAGATTTACTTTTATACCTTGATTATGTAACTCTTGTACTGTATCTATAAGTGTAAATACCCCTTTTTGTGGAAGTAAAAAACCAAATGTTGCAAGAGTTGGTATAGTATTTTTAACTTGTTTTAAAATAATATTTTTATCATAATTTATACCATGGGTAAAAAGAGAAGTATTTGTATATATACCAAACTCTTTTAGATAATTCATATCTGCTAATGTATGTAAATATATAGTTTTTACTAATTGTAATGACTTTGATATTTTAGAAAATGAATCTGTATATGATGATGTGACAACATCTTTTGTAGAGTGTAAGAACAGATATATATCTATATTGTTATTTTTACAAAATAATATAAGATCTTCTAATGCTTCTAAAGAGATAAAACTAAAATTATATTGGACGATAAGTTTTGTAATTTTGTATTCTAGAATATTTATTTTTAACTGTCGTATATCTACTGTATCTCTTGAATCTTCCCAACATCTAATAGTTAAATTATCATCTTTTTGATTTATATCTTTTGTATATGGTGCAAATACAGTAACATCATTTTTAAAAGTAGATATAAGATAGCTTGAGTATTTTGCTATACCACATCGTGTATTATATGTAGAAAATAATCCTATTTTTAAAGATATCTGTTGTTCTTTAGAATAATTATTTACAGCATTAATTATATTTTGAGATATCTGTTTTGATGAATAGTTTTGCAGTATATATTTTTTTGCTTTTTGTGTTTTTTGTGATATTTTATCTTTTGATAAATTATA
>JAMOPZ010000114.1 GCA_027064245.1 Campylobacterales bacterium | reverse complement strand
GAGATAACGTCAAGAGAAAAGTAGTTATGTTATGTAGATTGAGTCTATTTTTTATAGTAGTGATTTTTTCAGCTGGTTGTTCTTCTCAGAAACTAGATATAAATTACGATTGGCAAAGAACTAATAAAATTATATATAATAAGATTATAGTTTTTGACAATTTGAAAATAAGAGAGATAAAGTACTATTTTAAAAGCAAGAGAAACTGGAAAGATGGCACAATAAGTTATACAGATAAAGAGGATAGGTATTTATATTTAGATGCATCAGAAGAGCTTAATATAAAAACTAATTCTTTAGAAGATATTGCAAGAAAATCTAAGATGGCTATACTTTTTAAAGCAGATGAAGGATGTAAAGATAGTGATTATCCTTGTTCTTTTCGTTGCCTTAGATTAAAAGGAGAAGTATATAAAAATAGTGTAAAAGATGAGTATCTTTCAAGAGAATTAATTTTAAGTAGTCCAATCCAAATCGATAGTGAAGCCCAAATGCGTCAAAAGGTATTTAATTTTATAAAACAAAAGGGATAATCATTTTGGTATTTTGCATATAGTTTTTATATTCACTTGATTCAATATGCCATAAGTATTCCTCTTTTTTAGCTTTTAAAAACATAGTAGTTATCAAAATAAGAGATATAAGTATGTTGGTGTAGTTAATAGAGTTTACAAGCGGTGCGAACATAGTTATAAAAACGGCAAAGTACATAGGGTGGCGGACATACTTATAAGCTCCTTTTGTAATAAGTATTGCATCTTTTTTTATATCTGGGATAATATTAAAGTTTGAAATTTTATTAAACAACAGAGTGTAAAAAAAGAATCCAATACCAGATAAAAATACTGATAATGGTAGAGCTTTTGTAAACATTTGTGAGTTTAAAAAAATCAACAAAGCTATACATGTAAATTGTGATGATACTAGTAAGTATGAGTAGTTTTTATTTGTTAGCATGGTGGTATTTTACCTTAACTCAGATATAATTCGCTTAAAGGAATATATAATATGTCAAAAACACAATTAACTACATCAAAATTAGCACAAAAGTTAGAGATTAAAACAAATGAATTAAATAAAAAGTTTGTAAATATGGGGTATCTTGAGAAAAAGAGTAAAGATTATCACTTAACACAAGAGGGTAAAAAAGCAGGCGGTGAGACTAAATCAACTGGAAAGCGTGCTTATATTTTATGGAATGAGAGTATAGAAAAAGAGATAAAGGCATTTGATGAAAAAAGTATTTAATCTAAAAGAAGGCAATAAAAATAAAGCAAGACAACTTGATGCGATTAAGCATGAGATTAGAAAGTACATAAAAAGAGAAAAGAGAAAGCCTCTTCCAGAAGGTGTTGATTTTTGGGATTTAAAATGCAAATTTGGACAAAATGATGAAGAGCCAAAGTCTATAGAATTTATAGATATTACTAAACATATAGATGAAGCAAGTGAGCAAGACTGTGAGAGTATTTATATGGAAATTATAGCTACTAAGGGATATAAAGAAAAAGAAGTTACAAAAGATAATTAATATTAAGAATAAATTGAACAATTAAGTAAAATAAACAAAAACCAAGTAACCTCCCTTAAACCACTAATTAGCTAATATAAATATATTATACAGCTAAGTTTAAGGGATAAATATGTAGTTAAATTTTTTTGATCATGCGACTTAATTAAAAAAATGTGTGCTCTACTGACTCAATCAGATAATTTAAATACTATAAAGTCTCAAGGTAATTGCTATATTGCTAAATTTAAAGATAATCAAAAGAACCTTAAGGAAAAAGCTATAGAGACGGTTAATAGCTTTGAGAAACCTACTGATATGATTGATAACAAAGATAGTTACTTAAGTGAAAATAATAAAATAGTTTCTCATAAAGTTGAAGTTTTTCAAAGTGAAAGTACTAATTTGGTAATGTTTCACAAGGATTTTAAGAATTAAACGAGCATGCTATTATCGTGATGATTTTACTGCTGAATCATTTGAGTTGGAGTATTGAAATTAAGGTTTATTTTATTTTTTATCAGATTTACCTGATGTTTTGTCATGATGAACTACTTTTATTTTATTTATAGAAATAAAAGAAAAGTTAGTCGTTATTTGTGATTGAATTAAACAATTGTTGTTACGAAAGTACTCAATTTACCCCCCCCCTTATATCCATTTAAAAAACAATATTGGTTAAATTTTAAGTAAAGAAACTATAATGTAAGTAAATTTTTTGGTATGGAGACTATATGAAAAATATATCTATAAAAATACAGGTGTTAGGATTAGTAATTATTTCGTTAATTGCTTTATCTACAATCCTTACTTTCGTTTCAATTAGTGAAAGTAAAGAAGCTCTTATGAAAAAGAGTTATGATGGTTTAACATCAGCTAGAGATTCAAAAGCAAATCAAATTCAAAACTTTTTTTCTGAAAGAATTGGTGATATTAATGTAATAGCTAAAAGTAAAAATGTAAAAGATTTAGTTGAAGACTTAATTTATGTTCATAAAGAACTTAAAGTTAAGGGTAATGAAGACTACCCAGTAACTAATCCATTGGCAAAAGAAAAAACTCAGCCACATGAAGAATTCTTTCAAAGTTACGCAAAAGAGTATGGCTATTATGATGTATTTATAATCTGTGCCAAGCATGGGCATGTTATGTACACCCAAGCAAAAGAGTCTGATTATGGTGCTAATGTTGGAAGTGGTAATTTAAAAGATTCTGGACTTGGCGAAGTTTATAGAAAAGTAAAAGAGCTTAATCGACCAGTATTTGTAGATATGAAACCATATGCTCCATCTGCTAATGCCCCTGCAATGTTTCTAGGTGCTCCAGTGTATAGTAATGGTGTTATGAAATCAATAGTAGTATTTCAAATATCTGATGCTGCAATCAATAAAATTATGCAGTTTAGAAAAGGTTATGGAGATTCTCAAGAAGATTATTTAGTAGGTCAAGACGAGCTTATGCGAAGTGACAGTTTTTTAGATCCTAAAAATCATACTCTTAAAGCTTCATTTGCAAATCCATCAACAGGTAATTGTGATACTGAGGCTAGTAGAAACGCTTTAAGAG
>JAMOPZ010000113.1 GCA_027064245.1 Campylobacterales bacterium | reverse complement strand
ATTTCTCTAAAATAGAGTCAGGAAAACTTGATATTGAAAAAGTTGATTTTAACTCTAAAGCCGAATTTGAAGTAATAACTCACCTATTTCAAGCAAAATGTTCACAAAAAAATATAACTCTTTCATTGAATATAGATAAAAATCTCCCAAGCGTGATAAATAGTGATCCATTAAGAATAAAACAAGTTATATCAAATCTTTTAAGCAATGCAATAAAATTTACACCTGAGGGTAAAAATATAGTAGTAAGTATAAATTATAAAGATAATTTATTGAATGTATCTGTTAAAGATGAGGGCATAGGGATAAACGAAGATAAGCTTTCTCATATCTTTGAAGCTTTTTTACAAGAGGATAGCTCAACCACTAGAAAATATGGTGGAACTGGATTAGGACTAACTATCAGTAGCCAGCTAGTAAAACTTTTAGGTGGAGAACTGAAAGTGAAAAGTGATATTGGAGTTGGTAGTGAATTTTATTTTTCTATCCCTGTAAAAATAGGAAAAGAGTTAAAAATAGAAAATAAAAATATTCAAGAGTTTGATTTTTCAAATAAAAAGATACTTTTGGTAGAAGATAACAAAGCAAATCAAATGTTTATGAAAGTTGTTTTTAAAAAAATGAAAATAGAGTTTGAAATAGCAAATGATGGGCTAGAAGCAGTTGATAAATTTAAGACAAATAAGTATAATGCTATCTTGATGGATGAAAACATGCCAAATATGGGAGGCATTGAAGCCACAAAATTAATCTTAAAGTATGAAAAAGAGAACAATCTGCCTCATACCCCCATCATTGCTCTTACAGCAAATGCTCTAAAAGGGGATAGGGAAAGATTTCTAAGTGCTGGTATGGATGAGTATTTGACAAAGCCTTTAGACAGGAAAAAGTTAGCTGATATTTTAGGAAAGTTTTTAATTATAAATGGGATAAAAAAAATATCAAGAAGTGACCTTGCACGCTATAATGAGCAAAGCCTATTATAGCGTGCAAGGTCGCATATTTACAAAGTAGAGGAAACTATTATGCAAAAAAAAGATTTTATAAACAACTGTAAACTTTTACTCGTAGAGGATGAGTTGGAAGCTTTGGACAACTTATATAAAGCTTTAAAAATCAACTATTCAAATATCCAAACAGCAACCAATGGAAAAGAGGGTTATGAAAAATATTTAGAATTTACTCCAGATATAGTGATCACTGATATAGAAATGCCTATAATGGATGGTTTAGAGATGAGCAAACTGATCAAAAAACACAATAAAAATGCTCAAATAATAGTCCTAAGTGCTTTTGAAGAACCAAAATACTTAAAAAAAGCTATAAACATAGGCATTTCAAAATATATGACAAAACCTCTATTTGGCACTATGCTATTTGAAGAAATCCAAGAGATTGCTATAAATTTATATAATGAATATCAACTTAAATACGCAAATTTACAAATATTAAAACAGAAAGAAAGGGCTGAAGAGTTACAGCATATAGCAGATAAAGCAAATAAAGCAAAATCAGAATTTTTAGCAAATATGAGCCACGAGATACGAACACCCTTAAATGCGATATTAGGTTTTATTGATCTTTTAAAAGATGAAAATCAAAGTAAAAAATCGTTGGAATATATAAATATTATAGATGAGTCAAGCAAAGGATTGTTAAGTGTGATAGAGGATATTCTTGACTTTTCTAAAATAGAATCAGGAAAACTTGAAATTGATAAAATTGATTTTAATGTTAAGGCTGAATTTGAAGTGATAGCTCATCTATTCCAAGCCAAGTGTTCACAAAAAAATATAAGTCTATCTGTAATATTTGATAAAGATATGCCAAAAGCTATAAATACGGATCCATTTAGGGTAAGACAAATTATAGCAAACTTGATAAGCAATGCTATAAAATTCACTCCTGCACAAAAAAATATATTTGTAAACTTTGAATATGAAGATAATTATCTAAAAGTAAGTGTAAAAGATGAAGGCAAAGGTATAGCACAAGATAAACTTGAACATATATTTAAGGCTTTTTCTCAAGAGGATAGCTCAACAACAAGAGAGTATGGTGGAACAGGATTAGGTTTATCCATAAGTAGTGAATTGGCTAAACTTTTAGGCGGAGAATTAAAAGTAAAAAGCAAACTAGGAGTTGGAAGTGAGTTTTATTTTTCTATACCCGCAACCATAGCAAAAGATATAATTAATGAAGAAAAAAATATAGATAATTTAGATTTTACAAATAAAAAGATACTATTAGTTGAAGACAACAAAGCAAATCAGATGTTTATGAAAGTGATATTAAAAAAATTAAACCTAAACTTCGATATAGCCTCTGACGGAGTTGAAGCAGTAGAAAAGTTCAAAACCAATACTTACAATCTAATTCTCATGGATGAAAATATGCCAAATATGAATGGAATTGAAGCTACAAAGCGTATAAGAGAGTATGAAAAAGAGAATAATCTTACGCATACCCCCATCGTGGCACTAACAGCAAATGCGCTAAAAGGCGATAGAGAAAGATTTATGGCTATTGGAATGAATGAGTATCTCACTAAACCTTTAAACAAAGAAAAATTGAGCAAAATATTAAATAAAATGATAAAAAGATAAAAAGCTTGAGAGTATATTAAATGGATAAAACACAACAAAAAAGTTTTCTAACTCCGATAGTATTGCTAGTGATTGTATCAATACTATCTGTAGTTACTTTAAATACATATTTAAATATAAATCTATTTAAAATACATATTAAAAATGATATAGATAAACTAAAGCAAGATTATTTAAAAAAAGAGAAAAATATAGTATATGATAAAGTTCATCTTGTAGATAGAACTATAAAAGTTTTAATAAAACAAAAAGAGATTAGACTTAAGAAATCTTTACAAGAGAGGGTTCAAACAGCTTTAGATATCGCACAATTAGTCTATGATAAAAAGAAAGGGGAACTATCGGATGATGAGATAAAATCAATGATAATAACTCATCTAAATATAATAAGATTTAATAATCACAGAGGGTATTATTTTGTTTATAATAAAAATATAGTTATAGGGCATGCTATAAAAAAATATATTGGTCGCGATATGA